>JALZOI010000029.1 GCA_030857245.1 Myxococcota bacterium | reverse complement strand
GCCCTGACCCGCAACGCGCGCGAGCGGGCCTTGTTGCTCGATCGCGCGGCCGCGTGCGCGCGCTGACGGCGCACGCGACCGCCGCTCGCGACCGCTCACGAGCCTCGCACGCGCCGGCAGAGATCGTGGTATCTGGCGGGCCGTGACGAACCTGCTCCAGGAGTGCTTCGACGCGAACCGCCGGTGGGCCGCGACGACCGTGGCGAACGACCCCGGGTTCTTCAAGCGCCTCGAGGCGCTGCAGAACCCGGAGTTGCTGTGGATCGGCTGCTCGGATAGCCGGCTGCCGCCGAACGAGATCATCGGGCGCGCGCCGGGTGAGCTGTTCGTCCACCGCAACGTCGCGAACGTCGTCGAGCACACCGACGTCAACTGCCTCTCCGTCCTCCAGTACGCCGTCGACGTACTCCAGGTGAAGCACGTGATCGTGTGCGGGCACTACGGGTGCGGCGGGGTCCGCGCCGCGATGTCGCCGCAGCCGCTCGGCCTGATCGACAACTGGCTGCGGCACATCCGCGACGTGCTGCTGTGGAACCGCGAGGAGCTCGCCGCGATCACCGACCCCGGCGCGCGGACCGACCGGCTGGCCGAGCTCAACGTCGAAGCCCAGGTCGCGAACGTCTGCCACACGACGATCGTCCAGGATGCGTGGCGGCGCGGGCAGCGGCTCACCGTGCACGGCTGGATCTACAAGCTCAGCGATGGCCTGCTCCGCGATCTCGGCCTCGTGATCGAGTCTCCCGATCAGATTCCGCCGGAGTACCGGTTCTCGTACTGAGCTCTCCGCGAGGCGGTGCGTTAGCTCGTGCCGGCTCGGCCGGTGAGGCTGCCGACCGTGACGACCAGCTCGTGCGGCTCGATCGGCTTCGACAGGTGGACCTGATAGCCAGCGAGCAGCGCGCGCGTGCGATCCTCGGAGCGCGCGAACGCCGTCAGCGCGATCGCCGGGGTCTTGCCGCCGTCGGTCTCGGACAGGTTCCGGATGTCGCGCATGAGCTGGTAGCCGTCGCGGTCCGGCATGCCGATGTCGCTGACGACCACGTGGGGTCGCACCGCCGTCAGCAGCCGGAGTCCCTCGTCGGCCGAGCCGGCCGTGATGACCTCGGCCTGCGCCGCGGTGAGCACGGCCTGCAGCAACTCGCGCGCGTCGGGCTCGTCGTCGACGATCAGGATGCGGAGCCCGGAGAGGTCGATGTCCGCCTGACGCTCCACTGGCACGCGCTGCGTCGTCGGATGCGGGCGATCGTCGGCCTCGCGGATCACGCGCAGCGGTAGCATGACGATGAAGGTGGCGCCCTGATGCTCGCCGGCACTCTCCGCGCGGACGGTGCCACCGTGGAGCTCGACGAGCTGCTTGACGATCGACAGGCCGAGCCCGAGCCCGCCGTGGCGACGGGTCGTCGAGGAGTCGGCCTGGCGGAACCGCTCGAACAGGTGCGGGACGAAATCGGAGTTGATGCCGATGCCCGAGTCCGTGACCGTGATCTCGATGTGCGAGTTGACGCGCTGGAGCAGGACGTCGATCCGCCCGTGCTTCGGCGTGAACTTGATCGCGTTCGACAGCAGGTTCCACACGACCTGCTGGAGGCGGTGCGGGTCGCCGTGGACCGGCCCGGCGAGCGGGTCGAGGGCCTTCCGCAAGCGGATCGACTTGCCCTCCGCCGATGGTGCGACGGAGTCCATCGCGGCGGTGATGATCGCATCGAGCTCGACGCGCTGGACGTCGAGCCGGATCTTCCCGGAGATGATCCGGTTCATGTCCAGCAGATCCTCGATGAGCTGCGCCTGGGACCGCGCGTTGCGAGCGATCGTCTCCAGCCCGCGCCGCGTGTCGCTCTCGGGCGACACCCGCGAGAGCAGCATCTCCGCCCAGCCGAGCACGGCGTTGAGCGGCGTCCGCAGCTCGTGCGAGAGCGTCGCGAGGAACTCGTCCTTCATCAGGCTGACGCGCTCGACCTCCGCCCGAGCCGCGCGCTCTGCCAGGGCGGCCCGCTTGGCTTCCTCGTAGAGCCGCGCGTTATCGAGCGCGATCGCCGCCTGACCCGCGATCCCGAGGATGATGCGCTCGGACCGCGCGGTGAACATGCCGCGCTGGCGGTGGCCAAAGAACAGCCCACCGATCACTTCGCCCGTGCGCATCGCGACCGGGACTGCGAGGTAGCTGGTCACCGGCAGGTGTCCCGGAGGCATGCCGTGGTGCGGCCCCCACTGCCCGTAGCGAGCATCCTGATGGACGTCGTCGATCCGGATCACGCCGTCACCGCGGAACGTCGGCCCGAACAGCGCGGTCGCGCGCGGGTGGCCGAACTTCTCGAACGCCTCGCGCGGCGCCCCCGACAGGGTGTACAGCGTGAACGACTCGCCACTCGCATCCGTTGCGGTGTAGAAGAACGCGCCGAACTCGGCGCCGCTCAGCTCGGTGGCGGCGTCGGTGACCGTCTGCACCACCGTCTGGACGTCGAGGTTGGACGCGAGCATCGCGCCGGTCTTGTTGAGGAGCTCGAGGATGCGGGACTCCTCCTCGAGCTTCTCCTTCGTCGCGCGGAGCTCTTGCTCGGCGCGCTGCCTCACGCTCAGGATCGTCTGGGCATTCTGGAGCGCCGCCGACCGGATCAGCCGGTCCTCGTCGTCGGCGTCCATCAGCCGACTCCGAGCGCCACCGCGGCGAGCGCCGTGCCTTCGACGCGAGCGCGGATCTTGCGAAACGCCGTCTCGCGGGTCGTCGAGGTATCGTCACAGAACGGCGCGAACCCGCAATCGTCCGTGGTGCCGAGCTGCTCGATCGGGATGAAGCGCGCTGCCTCGAGGACCCGATCCCGGACCTCCTCGGCGGTCTCGACCCGCGGATCGATCGGTGCGACCACGCCGACGAAGATCCGCTGGTGCGGTCGCAGGTGGCGCTGGATGATCTCGAGCACGCGGAGTCGGTCGGGCTCGCCCGCGAGTGCGATGTAGAAGTTGCCGGCGTTGAGCTGCAGCAAGCTGGGGAGCAGCTCGGCGTAGTCGACGTCGGCGCTGTGCGTCGAGTCGCGGTCCCCGCCGGGGCACGTGTGGATCCCGATGCGCTGGCGCTCCTCGGCGGAGAACCGGTCGATCCCCATGTTGTTGAGCTCGATGAAGCTGGTCAGCAGCGTGCCGGTCGGATCGAGCTTGACGGCGAGCCGGCCCTCGGTGAAATCGATCTGCACGGCGTGCGCGCCGAGCTCGAGACAGCGGCGGACCTCCCGCTCGTGCTCGTCGAGCAGGTCCGCGATGAACTGCTCGCGCGAGTACCCGGGGATCTCCGCCGCCGGATAGAGCAGGCTCAGCGCCGACGGCGAGATCACGGCCTGCTTCACGGGCTTCGTCGCGTACTGCTGCGCCACGGCGAGGTAGTGCTCGGCGTGCGTCTTGTAGCGGAACGGCCCGTGGGTCAGCCGCGGCATCCGGCGCGTGTGCCCGGCCGCGAACGGAATCCGGAAGCCATCGGGCGCCATGTTCGGAAGCCCGTGCACGCAGTAGGTCCAGAAGTTGTGATACTTGCGCTGCTCCCCATCGGTGATCACCGGGGATCCGGTCTCCTCGAACCGCGCGATCGTGTCGCGGATCGCGGCGTCATACAGCGGATCGAGCGCGGGCGTGGTCCCGTCACCGGCCGCGGCCACGGCCTCGATCAGCGCGAGTGGACGCGGGATGCTCCCGATCGGTTCCGTAGGAATATTCACGACAGCCACGCTCCTGCCGCCTAGCTTACCTGCAACGCAAACGGTTCGCCTGCCCGGCGCGGCTGGTTGCCGGCGTGAGAGCACCGTGAGCCGGCCGCGCCCCATCGAAGGTGCCGTGCTCACCGTCGAGTGCGCTACGGTCACCGCGGGCGATCGATGGAGCCTCCTCAAGATTCGGATCGTCTCGCGCGGCTCGCACCCTCGAGTCCGCGGCTGATCGTGATCGCCGCGTCGGCTGGCGCGCTCCCCGCGATCATCGAGGTGCTCGCGCCGCTGCCTCCCGATCTGCCCGCGGCCATCGCGCTCGTCGCGCATCGCGGCGCAGGCGACCCCGACGCGCTCGTCCAGCTGCTCGCCGGGCGCACCCGGTTGCGCGTGCAACACGCGCAGGACGGCGGCTTGCTCGAGCCCGGCACCGTGTATGTCTGCCCGCCCGGCGTCCACATGACCACCGAGCACAGCGTGCGGCTGATCGACGGCCCCAGGCTCCGGCACGTGCGGCCGAGCGCTGACCTGATGTTCGAGTCGGTCGGACGGGCCTACGGCGACCGCGCGATCGGCGTCGTGCTCAGCGGCGCCGGCAGCGACGCCGCGCTCGGCAGCCTGGCCATCACGCAGGCCGGCGGCCACGTGCTCGCGCAGGACGACCGGACGTGTGCCTACTCCGACATGCCGATGAGCGCGGTGCGCGTGGGCGCCGTCGAGGGGGTGATGACGCCGGCCGAGATCGCCCTCGAGTTGCAGCGCCTCCTCGCGGCGGGGCGGACGTTCCCGAAGCGCCCGCTGTCAAGCGCCGCCGATGCCGATGCCGATGCCGATGCCGATGCGGTGCCGCCGATTCGCGTGGTGATCGCCGACGATCACCAGATCGTGCTCGATGGCCTGCGCGTGCTGCTCGAGGGCGAAGCCGACATCGAGGTCGTGGGGAAGGCCGAGGATGGCGCCGCGGCGATCCGCATCGCCGCCGAGCTCACGCCCGACGTCGTGGTGATGGACATCCGCATGCCCGGCCTCGATGGCGTCGAGGCGACGCGCGAGATCCGGCGACGGTCTCCCGACACCCGCGTGATCGCGCTGTCCGCCGAGAGCGATCCGCAGACCGTCGATCGCATGCTGCGCGCCGGCGCATCGGGGTACCTCACGAAGCAACGCGCGTACGGCGAGCTCGTGCAGGCCATCCGCGCGGTCATGAACGGCACGCTCTACCTCACCCCGGAGGTCGCGCGCCTCATCGCGTCGGGGACGCTCGCAGCACCGTGTGCGCGGCCGCGCCGCCGGATCTGAGCCCTGCATCAGCGCGGGAAGATGTCCGTGAGGGTTCGCGCGCGCCTGGCGAACCCTCGAGCGCGGCGTATCCTCCTCGCATGTCCACCACCACCCCTGCCCTTCCGCCGATGGCGCCGACGGGGGTGACCGGGCTCGACGCCGTCCTCCACGGCGGGCTCCCGTGTGGCGAGATGCACCTCATCCAGGGTGTCACGGGCACCGGGAAGACCACGCTCGCGTTGCGGTTCCTCGGGGAGGGTGCGAGCCGCGGCGAGCCAACGCTCTACGTCACGCTCTCGCAGTCGAAGGAGCACCTCCTGCGGATCGCGCGCTCGCACGGCTGGAGCACGGAAGGCATCGAGATCTTCGAGCTCTCGCCCGGCACCGTGGCGAGCCGGATCGCCGCGCGCCAGACCATCCTCCCGACCGCGGACGTCGAGCTGGGAGAGCTGTTCCGTGACCTCTCGGCGGTGATCGAGCGGGTCCGGCCCAAGCGCGCGATCGTCGATTCGATCACGATCTTCGAGATCCTCGCGGGCAGTGCCCAGCGCTATCACCGCGAGGTCGTCACGCTGCGGCAGCTGTTCGTCGAGCAAGGCTGCACGCTGATCGCGCTCGCAGATCATCCGGCGGAGCCCGAGCAAGGTGACGGTCCGGAGGTGATCTTCCACCCGCTGAGCGGTTGCGTGCTGCACCTCTCGCAGGAGGCGCGCCCGTACGGCGACGCCCGCCGGCGCGTGCGCGTCGTGAAGGCGCGCGGGCTGCCGCACAACGGCGGCTACCACGACATGCGCATCGCCACCGGCCTCGTCAGCGTGTACCCACGGCTCGGTGCCTACGCGCAAGCGGAGCGCAGCGACTCCGAGTGCGTCGCGAGCGGCATCGCCACGCTCGATCAGCTGCTCGGAGGCGGACTCCGGCTCGGCACGTCGTGCTTGATCGTCGGCCCGTCGGCCGTCGGCAAGAGCTCGATCGCCACGCAGTTCGCGGTGAGCGTCGCGAACGCGGGCCACCGCGCCGCCATCTTCCTGTTCGACGAGCGGCCGGAGACCTGCCTCGTGCGCAGCGAACGCTTCGGCATCGCGCTCCGCGAGCACGTCGACACGCAGCGCATCCTGCTGCGCCAGCTCGACCCCGGCGAGGTCGCGCCCGGCGAATTCGCGCAGTACGTGCGGCAGCTCGTCGACGAAGGCGGCGTCAAGGCGATCGTGATCGACAGCGTCCTCGGCTACTTCGCGGCCATGGGCGCCGCCGATCTGCTCGTGACCCAGCTCCACGAGCTGCTCACCTACCTCACCCGCAACGCCGTCCTGCTCGTGATGTGCGGTGCGCAGGAGGGCTTCATGAGCATCGGCGCGCAGACGGCGGTGGACGTCAGCTACCTGTCGGATAGCGTGATCGCGATGGCGTACTACGAAGAGGAGGCCGAGCTGCGGCGTGCCGTGACGGTCGTCAAGAACAAGCATCGTGCGCACCTCTCGACCATCCACCGGATGGTCATGGAAGGCGGCCGGCTCTCCGTCGAGGCGCAGAGCCTGTCTCACCTCGGCAACATCATGGTGAAGGCAGGCGCGCGTGAAGCTGGCCGCTCCACCTGACCACCACTGCCACGAGGACGAGGAGGCTCGAGATCCGGACGCGCGCGTGCTCGTGCTCGCGCCGGTCGGCCGCGACTCGCAGGTGATCTGTCAGACGCTCGGCGCCGAGGGCATCGCGTGCAGCTCGCGCGGCACCATCGCCGACCTGCTGGACGCGCTGCCGCACGGTGCCGGCGCCGTGCTGCTCACCGAGGAGTCCATCGGCCCGGCCGCCGCCAGCGACCTGCTCGAGGTCCTCCGCGCGCAGCCGTCGTGGTCGGATCTCCCGGTCGTGCTGCTGCTGGCCAGTGATGATGGCGGCGCGCCCGGCGTCTCCTCCTACGTCACCTCGCTGCGGCTCGGCGCCAACGTCACGCTCCTTCAGCGTCCGCTCCAGGCGCTCACGCTGATCACGGCGATGCAAGCGTCGCTGCGCGCGCGCTCTCGCCAGCACCAGGTCCGCGATCTGCTGGTCCGCGAGCGCGTGGCCCGCGAGCAGGCCGAGGCCTCGATCCGGATCAAGGACGAGTTCCTCGCCACCGTCTCGCACGAGCTCCGCGCGCCGCTCGGCGCGATCCTGCTGTGGTCGCAGCTCCTCGCGTCGGGACGGCTCGCCGAGCCCGAGCGGCGCAACGCGGTGCACGCGATCACCGTCAGCGCGCAGGCCCAGTCGCTCCTCGTCGAGGACCTGCTCGACGTCTCGCGGATGCTGATGGGGAAGCTCCGGCTCGACGTGCAACCCTCCACCCTCGCGACCATCGTCGAGGCGGCGATCGACGTGGTGCGACCGACCGCGGCCGCCAAGGACGTGCGGCTCGAGATCGACGTCGCCCACGATGACCGCCGCGTGCTGGTCGACCCGGACCGCCTGCAGCAGGTGTTCTGGAACCTGCTCAGCAACGCCATCAAGTTCACGCCCGCCGGCGGCCTCGTCGAGCTCCGGCTCGAGAGCGCCGCCGGGCACGCGAGCATCACCATCCGCGACAGCGGCATCGGCATCGCGCCCGACCTCCTGCTCCATGTCTTCGAGCCCTTCCGCCAGGGCCACCCGGAGGCGGCGCAGCGTCACGGCGGGCTCGGCCTCGGGCTCTCGATCGTGCAGCGACTCGTCGAGCTCCACGGCGGTAGCGTCGGGGTGACCAGCGACGGCGCCGGCCGGGGCGCGACGTTCGTCGTCCGGCTGCCGATCGCGCGGGCGTGAGCCCGGCCGCGACCCCTCGGGGTGCTCACTGCGTGGTGAGATCCGTCGACCGTGAAGGTCGTCCCTTCCTTCGGATAGCTCTCCGCCTTCACCACGCCGTGGTGCGCCTCGACGAGGCCCTTCACGAGCGCCAGGCCGATCCCCCAGCCCGGCTTGCCGCTCGCCTGCGCGGTGCTCGTGCGGTGGAACGGCTGGAACAGCTTCTGCTGATCCTCGAGCGGGATGATCGTGCCGAAGTTGTGCACCATCAGCAGCAGCCGGTCATCGATCTGGCGCATCCGCACGGTGATAGGCTGGTCGGCGTCACCGTACTTCACCGCGTTCGACAGCAGATTGTCGAGCACCCGGCGCAGCGCGTCCGCGTTCCACATCCCGAGCGTCGCGCCGTCGTGCTCGATGGTGAAGCGCTCGCCATGCTGTCGCGCCAGCTCGTCGACGAGGTCCCGCGTGATCGTCAGCAGGTCACACGCCGCGAACTCGAGCGGCAGCGGCTCACCAGCCTGCAGCCGGCTCGCGTCGAGCAGGTCCGCGATCATCCGATCCGCGCGCTCGAGCGAGAGCGAGATCTGGCCGGCCCAGTTGCGCACCTTGGCGAGGTCGTCGGGGAAGCTCGCGATCATGTCGGCGCTCAGCTTCGCCGTGGCGAGCGGCGAGCGCAGGTCGTGCGTCAGCGTCGCGACGAAGCGCTCGCGGTACTGAGCCTCGGTCTGGAGTCGGATCGCGTCCGTGCGCGACAGATCGCGCTCCTGGACGAGCATGCTGCGCTCGGTCAGATCCTGCACGACCTTCGTGTAGCCGCTGACCTCGCCGCCGTCGTAGATGGCCGTGATCGAGACGTCGGCGAGGAACAGCTCGCCGTTCTTGCGCAGCCGGACACCCGTGCTCCTTCGCCAGCGAGTCCTGCGCTGCCTCGACGTCGCGTTCGGTCGTGGAGCGCTCGAGGATCGCGGCCAGCCGGTCGATCACCTCCGGCAGCGAATCGATGAGGGTCGGTCGCGCCTTGTGCCGCGCGGCATCCACCTTGGCGCGCACCCGTTGCTCCCAGGCGGCGAGGATCTTGCGCTCCCGCGCACGGAGGCGGGCCGCCGTGGTTGCGTGTGATGCCTCGTTCATCGAACCAGGGCTCCGAACCTCGACGGTGCAACCGATATGCCCTGCACGTCGGGCGATCTGGGAGACCTGGTGACAGACCGGCGTCGATGCTCTGTGACCCCACATCCGCCGCGCGGCCGGGGGGACCGTGCGACCGCCGGTGGCGACGTGTCAGACGCCGGCACACTGCAGCAGCGGGGCCCGGTTCGCGCCCATGGCGGGGCGGGCGCGGATCGTCTGTGCGGTCTACCTGACCCGCCGCGGATTCGCTCGGGAGTACAGCCGGCAAGGTGGCGCAACCTCATCGCGGCAGGCGCGGATCGGTTCGTGCTGTAGGAATCCCGTAGTCAGCGCCGCGCACGGCACCTCCGGTGCGTCGCGGTTTCCTCGGCCCACCCGCCGAGCCGCACCCCGCCTCGCGGCGGTGCGTCGCTGCCTGCGCAAAGGACCGTCATGCACCTCGCGACCCGCGCCTCCACTCCCCGTTGCCCGTCAACCACCTTCCTCACGACGAGCCTGCTCGCCGTCTCGCTGTCGCTGCTCGGCGCTGCGTGCGGCGACGGCGCCGGTGGCGACGGGACCGATGGCGGCACGGCCGACGGCACCCGCAACCCGCCGAACCCGTCGGGGCTCGGGCCGGCGCCGGTCGATCTCGGCTCGTCCACGGATCTCAAGGCGGCGGGTAGCTACGTCATCCTCGCGAAGACGGGCATCACCAACGTCACGGGATCCTCGATCACCGGCGGCCATCTCGGCCTGAGCCCCGCGGCCGCGAGCTTCGTCACCGGCTTCGGACTGGTCGCCGACTCGACCAACGTGTTCTCGACGTCCCCCTCAGTGGTCTCCCCCGGACGCGTGTACGCCAGCACGTACGCGAGCCCGACGCCGTCCAACCTCACGACCGCCGTGCTCGACATGCAGACCGCTTACGTCGACGCCGCGGGCCGCTCGAACGAGGACCACCTCAACCTCGCGAGTGGCAACCTCGCCGGCCTGACGCTCGAGCCCGGCCTCTACAAGTGGGGCACCGGCGTCACCGTTCCCGAGAACGTGACGATCGCCGGTGGCGCGAACGACGTGTGGATCTTCCAGATCTCGAACGACCTCGACATCACCGCGGCCAAGCGCATCATGCTCAGTGGTGGCGCCGAGGCGAAGAACATCTACTGGCAGGTCGCCGGCAAGGTGACGATCCACGAGAACGCGCACTTCGAGGGCATCATCCTCGCGCAGACCGGGATCACGCTGCAGACGACCGCGACGATGAAGGGTCGGGCGCTCGCCCAGACGCTCGTCGCGCTCGACAACAACGCGATCAGCGCGCCCTGAACGCCGTGACCGCGGCGCGCGGCGACCATTCGCTCAGTGCGCGCCCGGCACCGGGCTGAGTCCGCCGCGCCGGCGGGACGAGCGCGCGCCCTGCCCGACCCGTGCGATCAGGGCGCCAGCGATCATCAAGCCCAGCCCGCCGATCAGCAGGAAGCCGACGTCCCAGGCGAGCTGGTCGGGGCCGGGGCGAACGTGGTGCAGGCCGAGCAGCTGGTGATCGATCAGCCCCTCGACGAGGTTGAACAGCCCCCAGCCGCCGACCATCGAGCCGACGAGCAGCCAGCCGGACCACGGCACGTCGGCGCGCCGCCCCGCGCGGAACAGCAGGCCCACGCCGAGCGCGCACGTGAGCCAGGTCAGCGCGTGGAACATGCCGTCCCAGACCATGTTGTATTTCATGGTCGCGAGCTCCGTCGGCGGAGCGATGCTCGAGAGCATGTTGTGCCACTGCAGTATTTGGTGCAGCAGGATGCCGTCGACGAAGCCGCCGAGCCCGACGCCGAGCACCAGGCCGGCGGTGATCAGGGGGCCAGGACGGCGCTCCGCCTCACCGGCGGTCGTCGGCGTCGTCGCGGACGTCATCGCGGGACTCCACCGTCGATCCGATCGCCGGAGCTGGCGTCATGGTCCTCGTCGGGACCGAGGTCATCGTAGCGATCGCGCGGATCCACGCGACCGACGAACCAGTGGATCGCCAACGCGACCACGAGGAACGGGAGGAGCGCGTACCAGATGTTCACGAAGAACGTGTCCGAGAGCACCAGCGCCCGGACCTCGCGCGCGGACGGACAATCGGGGCACGCCGTGAACAACCGCAGGATCGACACGCCTCGATCGCGAGTGCAAACCCCGCGCCTCCGCGACGCGGTGCGAGCTACTCGGGCTCGGCTTCCGACGCGTCGCGCAGGTGAGCGGAGCCCGCGGGCGCCACGCGGGTGAGGCGCGGGATCGGACCGGTCGTGCGGGTCGTGCGCCGCTGCCGCGCCGGGCCGAGGCCGCCCTCCACCTTCGACAGGATGTCCTCGAGCTTCGCCAGCGGCGCCGGCTTGATCAGGTGGTGATCGAAGCCGGCGGCCAGCGCCGCGGCGACATCGTTCGGCGAGCCATAGCCGGACAGCGCGACCAGCGTGACGCCCGCGAGGTGGGGCTGCTTGCGGATCCGCTGGGCGACCTCGTAGCCATCCATCGCCGGCAACCCGATGTCGATGAAGGCGATGTCGGCCGGCTGGCCGCTGAGCAGCTGGAGTGCCGCGAAGCCATCCGGCGCATCGACGACCATGTGGTCGCGCGACTCGAGGAGCATCTTCAGCATCGCTCGCGCGTCCTCCTGATCATCGACGACGAGCACGCGACAGCGATCGTGGAGCGCCCGGAGCGGCGCGGGCGCGCGGGCCTCGAGCGGGGTCGTCAGCGGGATGCGGACGACGAAGGTGCTCCCCCGCCCGGTGCCCTCGCTGTGGACCTCGATCGACCCGTCGTGGAGCTCGACGATGTTCTTCGCGAGCGACAGGCCCACGCCGAGCCCGCCGCGCGACCGATCCAGCCGCTGCTCGGACTGCACGAACAGCTCGAAGATCTTGCCGTGCAGCTCGGGCTCGATGCCGACACCGTGATCGATCACGGAGATCACGGCGTGCTGCTGCTCGACGCGAAGGTCGAGGTGGACCACGCTGCTGCGCGGCGAGTAGTTGGCGGCGTTGGAGAGCAAGTTGACCAGCACCTGCATCAGCCGGTTCGGGTCGCCGTGGACCGGCAGCGCGGCGTCGAACGGGGTGCGGCGGAGCGCGACGCCACGCTCGGCGTAGAGCGGGCCGACCGCCTCGAGCGCGGCGTCGATCGCGCCGCGGAGGTCCACCGGCTCGAGCCGGAGCTCGAACGTGCCGCGGGTGATCCGCGAGACGTCGAGGAGATCCTCGAGCAGCCGCTTCATCTGATTGGTCTGCCGCTCGATGACCGACTGACAGACGTCGACGACGCAGGGCTCCGGCTTCATCGCGAGCAGGGCGCCGGCGTGCATGACCGCCGCGAGCGGGTTGCGTAGCTCGTGCGACAGCATCGCGAGGAACTGCTCGCGCCGGCGCGCGATCTCCTCGGTCTCGAGCAGCAGCAGCTCGATCTTCTGCTGGCGCTCTTCGAGCTCGCGCTGCGCGCGCAGCATCGGCGACACGTCGCGGCCGATCGTCGAGACACCCGTGATCGAGCCGGTCTGGCCGAAGATCGGCGACACCGTGATCGCGATCGTGATCGGCGTGCCGTCCTTGCGCACGCGGCAGGACGTGACCTGCTCGACCACCTCGCCGCGCAGGATCGCCTGCACGAACTGCCCGAGCTCGTCCTCGTGGCCGGCCTGCATCAGCAGGCGCGCGTGCTGGCCGAGCACCTCGTCGGGCGGGTAGCCGTACAGCTTCTCGGCGCCGCGGTTCCACGTGACGATCGTCCCATCCAGGCTCATGCCGACGATCGCATCGTCGGAGGACTCGACGATCGCCGAGAGCTGCGCGAGCCGCGAGCGCGCCTTGTCGAGGGCCGTCATGTCGGTCAGCGTCAGCACGACGCCCTGGATCGGGGCGGGTTCGGTGCCGGATCCGGACGGCTTGCCGCCGGTGCGCTCGTCGACCCGGTACGGCAGGATGCGGAGGAAGAACGGCGTGCCCGCGCTGTCGCGGACCTCGTCCTCCACCGTCGTCCCGTCCACGCCCGCGCGCACGATCTCGTCCATCAGGCCCGGGCGCTCGATGTTGTGCGAGAAGTCGCTGATCCGGCGGCCCACGTCGTGGCGCTGGAACCGGAACACGCTCGCGATCCGCGAGGTGAAGCGGCGGATCCGCAGGTCGTGATCGAGGAAGACCGTGCCGACGTCGGTGCCCTCGAGGAGGTGCGCCATGTCCGTGTTGAGCTCCTTGAGCTCGGCGATCTTCTGCTGGTACTCGGCGTTGACCGTGTAGAGCTCCTCGTTCACCGAGTGCAGCTCCTCGTTCGTGCTCTGGAGCTCCTCGTTCGAGGCCACGAGCTCCTCGTTCGTCGCCTGCATCTCCTCGTTCGAGGTCTCGAGCTCCTCGATCGTCGCCTGGAGCGTCTCGCGCGTGTAGGCGAGCTCGGTCTCGAGCGACTGCATCTGCTCGCGGGAGGCATCGCTGAGCGGGATCGGCGTCGGCCCATCGTCGGCCTCGACCCTCGCGTCGTTGGCGTGCGTCGGCTGGAACGCGACGAGGACGTGGCGCGCGCTGGTCCGGGGATGGGTGAGCGGGGTCGCGGTGAGCGTGCACCGCTGATCGCGGCCATCGATCGCGACCCGGACGCCCGAGTACGACAGCCGGGTGTTCTCGCGGAAGGCGCGCTGCACCGCGCCACCGACCACGGAGCGCAGCTCGTCGTCGAGGAGCTCCAGCAGGTTCGTGGTCGGGCGCCGCGAGCGCACCTTCAGCAGCTTCTCGGCGCCGCTGTAGCTGTCGACCAGGTTGCGATGCTCGTCGACGAGGAAGCTCGGCGGCATGAAGATGTCGAGCAGCTGGTCGTAGGTCGACAGGATCAGCGGATCGGGCCCATGGCCGCGGGGGGCATCGAACGCCACGACGGGCCGCGCCGAGGTGCGGTTGAGCGGCAGGCGGACCTGACTCAGCAGGTGGACGTCGCGTCGCTTGCGGTAGACCTTGCAGTGCTCGTCGAGCGTCGTGAACTCGTCCGCGAGCGCGCCGGGCGTCTCGCTGGCGCCGAGGAACAGCACGCCGCCGGACGCGAGCCCGAAGTGGAACAGCGAGATCACCGTCCGCTGGGGCTGCGGCTGGAAGTAGATCAGCATGTTCCGGCACGAGATCAGGTGCATCTTCGTGAACGGCGCGTCCTTCGTGACGTTGTGGCGCGCGAACACGATGAGCTGGCGGAGGTCCTGCGAGACCTGGTAGCCACTCGAGCGCCGGTTGAAGAACCGCGCGCGCCGCTCGGGGGTGATCTGGGTCAGCTGATCCTCGGCGTAGATGCCAGCGCCGGCGTGCTCGAGCGACGGCTGGTGGACGTCCGTCGCGAGGATCTTGACGTTGAGCGGCCGCTTGCGCTCGGTGAATGCCTCGAACAGCAGGATGGCGAGCGTGTACGCCTCCTCGCCGGTGGCACAGCCGGCGACCCAGATGCGCAGCTCCTGATCGGGCTGGACGCGGTCGAGCAGGCTCGGGATGACCTCGCGCTCGAGGTACGCGAAGGCCTCGGGGTCGCGGAAGAACTGGGTCACCCCGATCAGCAGGTCGTGATAGAGCGCGTTGAGCTCGGCGGGCTCCTGCTGCATGAGATCGACGAACGCCTGCAGCGACGGCATCCGGGCGAGGTCGGCGCGGCGCTGGATGCGGCGCCCGATCGTGCTGGTCTTGTAGAGCGAGAAGTCGATGCCGTACTGGTCGCGGAGCATCCGCAGGATCGCGTCCATCGCGGGGTCATCACTGAGGAGCGCGGCATCCGGGGACGGCTCGGACGGCGGCAAGCCGCAGAGCACGCGCGCGAGATCTCCCGGCGGATACACGTGAGCGACGACGCCCGTCGCGGCGGCTGCGAGCGGCATGCTGTCGAACTTCGCGCTCGCCGGGCTCTCGGCCATCACCAGCCCGCCGGCGTGCTTGATCTCCTGGACGCCGCGCGACCCGTCGCTGCCACTGCCCGACAGCACGATCGCCACCGCGTCGGCACCGACGTCCTGCGCGAGCGAGCGAAAGAACGTGTCGATCGGCAGCGAGAACGTGTGCGGCTCCTTGTCGGTCAGGACGAGGTGCCGATCGCGGATGATCATCTCCTTGCGCGGCGGCATCAGGTAGATGTGGTTCGGCTGGACGGCCATGCCATCCTGCGCCACCACGACCGGCATCTCGCTATGACGCGCGATCAGCTCGTCCATCAGGCTGCGAAAGTCCGGCGACAGGTGCTGGACCACGATGAACGCCATGCCGGTATCCGGTGGCAGCGAGCCGAACAGTTGCTCGAGCGCTTCGAGCCCGCCGGCGGAGGCGCCGACCCCGACGATCCTTCCGGTGCCTTGGATGGGGACCGGGATCGAGTCGTCCGTGGCGACTTCGTGAGACGGCGTGACGGTGTCGAGCACATCAGCTCCTGGCTTGGACGGGCTGGCTCGATTTCAAATCCTGCGCCGACGGCACGGCTATCGTTCTCAGCACCTTACCGAGCGGTGGCAGCACGGGGCTCCGCGCGGGCGAGCGCACCGAGCGTGCGTGCCACGGCATCCGTGCTCGTTGAAGGCAGCGCTGCGGCGGGCCGCGCGGGAGCGTGCGGAGACGGGACGGATCCGACGCTCAGGTCGGCGGCGCGACGGGGAGCGTGAACGAAACGGACGTTCCGCGGCCGAGCTCGCTGTCCACCCGGATCGTCCCGCCGTGCTGCTCGATGATGCCCTGACAGATCGCGAGGCCCAGCCCGGTCCCGGCGCGGCCGTGGCCGCCCGACTTCCAGAACCGCTCGAACACGTGATCGAGCTCCGCCGGCTCGATGCCCGGACCGGTATCTCGAACCACGAACGTCACGCAGCGGCGCTCGGGAATCGCGGTGATGGAGAGCGCGCCACCGGCGGGGGTGAACTTGGCGGCGTTGCTCAACAAGTTCGAGAAGACCTGGAGGATCCGCCCCTTGTCGCACAGCACCGTCGCGTCATGCTCGGGCAGCCGGGTCTCGACGGCGAGGCCCTTCGCGATCGCGCGCGAGGCGATCATCGCGATGGCTTCCTCGATCAGGCAGCTCGCGGCGCACGGCTCCGGCGTGATCGACAGGTGCCCGCTCTCGATGCTCGAGATGTCGAGCAGATCGCGCAGCAGGGACTCCATGCGGGAGGTCGCACGCTCGATCGAGCCGACCACGCGGTCGAGGTCGGGCGTCGTCGCGGCCCGCCGCAGCATCGCACTCGCCAGCGAGATCGCGCCCAGGGGATCGCGCAGGTCGTGGCTGACGGTCGCGAGCAGCTCGTCGCGGCTCCGCGTCGCGTCCCGGAGGGCGGACTCGATGCGACGGCGATCATGGATGTCGGTGTTCGTGCCGAACCAGCGCAGGATCCGGCCATCGCGCCCCCGCTCGGGGACGGCTCGGCCGAGGTGCCAGCGGTACTCGCCGTCGCTGCGGCGCAGCCGGAACTCGATCTCGTAGGGCTCGCCGGTCGCCAGCGAGTGCTGCCACCTGGACGTCGACTGCGGGACGTCATCGGGGTGCAGCACCGCGAGCCAGCCGGCGCCGAGGATCGTGCTCGCGGGCAGGCCGAAGTAGTGCGCGACGACGGGGTTGACGTAGTCGAGGCCACCGTCGACGTCGGTGGCCCACACCTGCTGCGGGATCGACTCGGCGAGCAACCGGTACGCCTCGGCTTCGCCCCGCGCGACCCGTGCCTCGCGGACCTCGCGCCGCATCAGATCCCGCTCGTGGTCGCGTGCGCGGAGCAGCGACTCCTGCCGCTTGTTCTCCTCGCGCGTGCGATAGAACTGAACGAACACGTCGACCTTCGCGCGCAGGATGTCGGGATCGTACGGCTTGAGGATGTAGTCGACCGCGCCCTGGGCGTACCCGCGCATCAGATCGTTGTGGCTGCGATTGATCGCGCTGACGAAGATGATCGGCGTGTTGCGCGAGCGCTCGCGCTGCCGGATCATCGCGGCGGTCTCATAGCCGTCCAGGGTCGGCATCATCACGTCGAGCAGGATCAGCGCGAAGTCCTGCTCGAGCAGTTGCTCGAGCGCGCCTTCGCCGGACGCCGCGCGCACGAGCCGGTGGCCGAGCGGCGCGAGGACGGCCTCGAGCGCAACGAGGTTGGGCTCGAAGTCGTCCACGATCAGGATGTCGGCTGGTTCCCCCAGCCGCGACGCCGCAACGTCCTGCTCCTCCGCCCAGACCATCCGCACCGTGTATAGCGCACATCGAAACGCCGCACGACGGAGCGCGCTCGAGGTCGGCCGGCTGGTGGGCGAAGCGAAGCCGGGCGCGCTTTGGATCGTCCGAACCTGCCCGCGCGGATGCGCCCCCGAGCGACGGTGTGCGCCGTTGCCTCGGCCAGACGTGCCCGTGCGCTCGGCGATCGTGGCAAGTATGCGCACCCAGGAAGCTCCCGAGCTGGCCCAGGCCTTGTAGGGGGCAACCCGCACCGGTCGAGTCCCGACCCGTGAAGACGAGGTGCTCAGATGGTTGGAACGCTGCTCCTGGTTGATGACGACGAAGACACTCGCACCCTCCTCTGCGAGGCCATGCGGCGCCGGGGCTTCAATGTCGATGCCGTCGCCTCGGGCGCGGCCTGCCTCGAGCGCGTTCGCGATGTGGGCGTCGATCTCGTCGTCACTGACATCCAGATGCCGGGCATGAGTGGCATCGCGCTCTGCGAGGAGCTCCACGAGCGCCACCCCGACGTCATGTCGATCGTGCTCACCGGCGTCGGCGACCTCGACAACGCCATCGCCGCGTGCCGCGCCGGCGCTCACGACTTCCTGACCAAGCCGGTCAAGGTCGACGTCCTCGAGATCGCCGTCCGGCGCGCCCTCGAGCACGCCTCCGTCCGGAACGAGGTCACCCGGCTCCGCGCTGCGACCAACGCCCACGCGCCGATCCCCGGCATGGCCGGGGCCAGCCCGGCCCTCCGCGAGACCACGACGCTGGTCCGCCGGGTCGCGGGCAGCGATGCGACCGTGCTGATCACCGGCGAGAGCGGCACCGGCAAGGAGCTCGTCGCCCGCGCGCTCCACGAGCTCTCGCCGCGCCGGACCGAACCGTTCGTCGCCATCAACTGCGGTGCGATGCCCGCGCCCCTGCTCGAGAGCGAGCTGTTCGGGCACGTCCGCGGCGCGTTCACGGACGCCAAGTCGTCGCGTCCCGGCCTGTTCCTGCAGGCGGGCGCCGGCACGATCTTCCTCGACGAGGTCGGCGAGATGCCGCTCGAGATGCAGGTCAAGCTGCTCCGCGTCCTCCAGCAGCGCACCGTCCGTCCCGTCGGCGGTGACGAGGAGGTCGCCTTCCATGCCCGCGTCGTCACCGCGACCAACCGCGACCTGACGACCGAGGTCGAGGAGCAGCGGTTCCGCGAGGACCTGTTCTACCGGATCAACGTGGTCGCGATCCCGGTGCCGCCCCTGCGGGACCGCGGCGGCGACGTGCCGCTGCTCGCGCGCCACATGCTCGAGCGGATCGCCGCGCGCAACGGCAAGCCGGTGGTCGAGCTTGGCGTCGATGCCGCGCGCAAGCTGATGGACTACAGCTGGCCGGGCAACGTCCGCGAGCTCGAGAACTGTATCGAGCGCGCCTGTGCCGTGTGTGGCGGCGGGCCGATCCTGCCGACCCACCTGCCGGCGAAGATCCAGAACTACCAGCCGACCCGGATCGAGCTCGTGTCGAACGATGCGACCGCGATGATCACGCTGGAGGAGATGGAACGCCGCTACGTCCGCCAGGTGCTCGATAGCCTGAACGGCAACAAGACGCACGCCGCGCGCGTGCTCGGCATCGACCGCCGCTCGCTGTACCGCCGGCTCGAGACCCCGATCGTCCCCGGCACGCCATGCTGACCGGGCTGGGGTTGCTGGTCCTCGAGGACGATCGCGACACCCGTGAGCTGTTCGCGGCCTCCCTGACGAAGCTCGGCGCCGAGGTCCGGAGCGCGAGCACGGCCGAGGCCGCGCTCGCCCACCTCGAGACCTGGCGTCCCGACGCGGTGCTCTGCGATCTGCACATGCCCGGCGTCGACGGGTACAGCTTCCTCGCGCAGGTCCAGCAGCAGCCCGCGCTCCGCGGCATCCCGGTGATCGCGATCAGCGCGAGCCACCCCGACATCGAACGGTCGCGCGCGCTCGAGGCCGGGTTCGCCGCCCACCTGACGAAGCCCAGCAAGCTCAGTGAGATCATCAGTGCGGTGACGACCCTCGTGCAGCGCGAGCGGTCGGGAACCGCACCATGCGTATCCTGATCTCGCTGGTCTGCGCGTGCGCCCTGCTCGGCTTCGCGCACCTGGCGGCCTCGATCATCGTTCCGTTCCTGCTCGCCCTCGCGGTCGCGACGGCGTTCCAGCCGATCTCGTACCGGATCTCGCGCCGGGGCTGGCCGCCGGTGGTCACCGCCGTCGTCTCGGCGACGACGATGCTGTCGATCGTCGGGGGCGCGGGGCTCATCGTCTACGTCGCCGCGACCGATCTCGCGGCCTCGCTGCCGCAGTACACCGGCAAGGTCCAGGAGCTCCAGATCGCGATCGCCGACTGGCTCTCGGATCGCTCGGCGCATATCGCGGCGCGCTCGGTGCTCGACTACGACGTCAGCGAGCCGATGACGAAGCTCGCCCAGACCTCGCTGATGAGCGTGGGCAGCTACCTGCCGACCTTGTTCTTCGTGCTCGTGATCACCGCGTTCATCCAGCTCGAGACCCGGCACTACCGTCGCAAGCTGATCAAGGCCTTCGACGGGCCGGCCCCGATCCGCGGGATGATGGCCGGCCTCCACGAGGTGCAGCGCTACATGCTCGTCAAGCTGATCGTCAGCTGCGCGAACGGTGTCTTCCTCGGCGTGTGGTGCTGGGCGTGGGGCGTCGACAGCCCGCTGATGTGGGGCGTGCTCGCGTTCGCGCTGAACTTCATCCCGGTGATCGGGAGCTTGATCGCGGCGGTGCCGCCGATCGCGCTCGCGCTGCTCTCGGACGGGTTCAGCGGCGCCGCCGGGGTCGCGACCGGCTACGTGCTCGTCAATCTCGTCGTCGACATGATCATCGAGCCCCGTGTGATGGGCCGGGCGCTCGGCCTGTCGCCGCTGGTCGTGCTGCTCGCGATGCTGATCTGGGGGTTCGTGCTCGGTCCGGTGGGTGCGATCCTCGCGGTCCCGCTGACGATGGCCATCAAGATCATGCTCGAGCACGACCCCGAGCTCGCGCGGATCGCGCTGCTCATGGGCGACGGGTCGAACCTGACGACCCCGCCGGTCGTCGTCATGGCACCGGAGCGCCCGCCGCCCTCGGTCCCGCTCTGAGCGCGCCGGCCGGTTACCGTGTCGGCTTGCAGAACTTGCCGACCGCGTCGAGCAGCTGATCGAGCCGCAGCGGCTTCTTGAGCACGGCGTCGACGTGCATCGCCCGGACCTTGTCCGCGAGCGTGCCGGCCGCCGAGAACACGATCACCGGGATCGCGGCGAGCGCCGGATCCTTGCGCTGCTCCTCGCGGAACGTCATGCCGTCCATCACCGGCATCGAGAGATCCAGGAGGATGACGTGCGGCGAGCGCGGCGCCGCGCGCAGGTACGCGAGCGCCTCGACGCCGTTCGTGGCCGTGGCCACAACAAAGCCCTCGAACTCGAGCACCTCGTGCACGGTCTCGCGGAGCTCGCGGTCGTCATCGACGACGAGGACCGAGACCGGCGTCACGACGGGGCCATCCGCTTCGGCAGGGTCATGCAGAAGGTCGCGCCGCGGGCCGCCGAGGCCACCACCTCGATCGTGCCCTGGTGGGCGTGCACGATCTGGCGGGACAGCCAGAGCCCGGCGCCGAAGCCGCCGTAGTGGCGCTCCTGGACGGCACGCTCGAAGCGCTCGAAGATGCGCTCGCGGTCCGGGATCGGCACCCCAATCCCGTCGTCGATCACCTCGAGCCGTGCGTAGTCGCCGAGATCCTCCACCGTGATCTGGATCGGCCCGCACGGCCCGAACTTCGCGGCATTCCCCAGCAGGTTCGAGACCACGCTGTCGAGGCGGTCGCGGTCCCACGAGCCGGCAACCGGGCCGGCTGCCCGGACCGAGACCTCGCAGCCCGCCGCCGCGAACACGTCCGCCATCCGGGAGACGACGTCGCGGACGAGCTGGCCGAGGTCGACCTCGGCACAGGACAGCGCGAGCTGCCCGGTCGCGATCCGCGTGATGTCGAGCAGGCGCTCGATGAGGTCCGTGAGCCGGCTGGCGTCGCGATCGATCGACTCGAGGCGGCCGAGGACCTGCGCGCTGGTGAGCGGAGCGGCATCCTGGCGGCGCGCGGCCCGCAGCAGGCTCTGCGCATTGAGCCGCAGCGACGTCAGCGGCGTCTTGAGCTCGTGCGACGCGATCGACAGGAACTCGTCACGCGCCTTCACGGCCCGTTCGAGCGCGGCGAACGCCTGCTTGCGCTCGCGTCGGGTCTGCGCGTCCTTGAGCTCGCGCTCGATTATGGGCAGCAGCTGCGCGAGGTTGCTCTTCATCAGGTAGCTGGACGCACCGGCCTTGAGCGCAGCGACCACGCTCGCCTCGCCGATGCTCCCCGAGACGATCACGAACGGCAGCTCGCTCTGCCGGGACGAGTGCACGATGTCGAGGGCGTCGAGGGCGTCGAACTGGGGCAGCGAGTAGTCGGAGATCACCAGGTCCCAGTCGGCCGTGGCGAGGGCGTCGTGGAGGTCGGCGGCCGTCTCGACGACCCGGCTGACCAGCTTGAACCCCGATGCCACGAGCTCGCCCTGGACGAGCAGCGCGTCGTCCTCGGAGTCCTCGATCAGGAGCGCACGCAGCGGGCGCATCACCGATCCCGACACATCGGAGGATGGTTGACGTCGAGCCAGAACTCGCCGAGCTTGCGCGCGACGACGACGAACTCGTCATAGTTGACCGGCTTGCGGACGTAGCTGTTGGCGCCGAGCGCATAGCCCTTCGCGACGTCGTCATCCTCGATCGACGACGTCAGGATCACGACCGGGATCATCCGGGTTCGCGGATCGGACCGGATCTGCGCGAGCAGCTCGAGGCCGCCCATGCGCGGGAGCTTGAGATCGAGCAGCATCAGATCGGGCAGCCGGGGCTCGCTCGCCGGGTGGCGTCCGGTGCCCGCCAGGTACTCGAGGGCGTCGAGGCCGTCCTCGGCGAGATCGACGGTCGCGTCGAGGCCATGATCTCGCAGCACGGACGCGGTGAGCTCGGCGTCATCGGGGTTGTCCTCGACCAGCAGGATCGTGCGCTTCATCGCTCTCCCTCGAGCGTGAACGAGAACGTGGCACCCGCCCCCGGCGCGCTCGTCGCCCAGATCTCGCCGCCGTGGCGGCGGACGATGCGCTGCACGGTCGCGAGCCCGATGCCCGTGCCCTCGAACTCGCGCGAGCTGTGCAGCCGCTGGAACGGGAAGAACAGCTTGCTCGCGTACTTCGGATCGAAGCCGACGCCATCGTCGCGCACGTGGTAGACGGTGCGGCCGGCGGTGCGCGTGCAGCCGATCTCGAGGCGGGCGCGCGCCCGCCCTCGCGAGAACTTCCAGGCGTTGCCGATCAGGTTGTCGAGCGCGATCCGCAGCATCCGCGGATCCGCGGTGACCTCCATGGCGTCATCGATCGAGACCTCGACATCGCGCTCCGGGTTCGTGCGGCGCAGCTCGTCGCAGACCTCACGGGCGATCGAGCCGAGCTCGATCGGCTTCGGCGTGAGCGCGGCGCGCGTCAACCGCGACAGGTTCAGCATGTCGTCGATCAGCTGGGCCATGCGCTGGGCGGCTACCCGCACCCGCTGGAGCTCGCCGCGCTCGGTCTCGGTCAGGCGCTCGCTCGCGCTCGCCAGCACGCGCTTGCTGAAGCCGTCGAGCGCGCGCAACGGTGCGCGCAGATCGTGGGACACGGAGTAGCCGAAGGCTTCGAGCTCGGCGTTCATCCCCTCGAGCTTGAGGGTCGCTTGCTCGAGCTCGGCGGTGCGCTCGTGCACGCGCCGCTCGAGCTCGGCGGCGGCGTCGCGCTGCAGCTCCTCGTGCGCCCGCCGTTCGCTCATGTCGCGCGTCACCTTGCCGAAGCCGACCACGTGCCCGGTGTCGTCGCGCAGCGCGGTGATCACGACGTTCGCCCACAGCCGCGAGCCATCCTGGCGGAGGCGCCACCCCTCCTCCTCGTACTGCCCCGTCGCGGTCGCGATCTCGAGCTCGCGGGCGGGCTTGCCGCTCGCGACATCCTCGGGAAGGTAGAACACCGAAAAATGGCGCCCGATGATGTCGGCCGCGGAGTAGCCCTTGAGGCGCTGGGCTCCCAGGTTCCAGCTCTCGACGTGCCCGTCGCGATCGAGCATGAAGATGGCGTACTCGCGCACGCTCTCCACGAGCAGCCGGAACCGCTCCTCGCCGCGGACGAGCTCGCGTTGCAGCTCCTGGCTGTCGTCGGCCCGCGGCGCGTCCGATGCGGCGGTGTCCGGGTGAGGCGGCGGGTGGGGTTCCACGAAGGGGCTCGATCGGCAGCGAAGACGGACGTCAGGCGGCAGGCAAGCAAGCACAGGGCCGCTGCACGGACGGCGATCGCCGCCCGCGACCTGCAACCTTTCGCCCCAGGGGCGCTCGGGGAGTGTCTCGCGGACGCTCGGCGAGCGCGCGCGCCTCACGCAATCCCGCAACTGCTTGAAAGTTGACGCTCGTCCGTCGCCGCTCAATCGCCGTGACGGTTCAGCTTCGCGTGACCTCGGCCGCGCAGCGGATCGCCAACTGATTCGTACTCGGCCCGGGCATCCCGCTCGAGGTCCTCGAGGATCCGGCGCGCGGTCGCCTCGTCGACGACGCTGCCCTGCGGGTTGACCCCGGCCGGCGGCTCGTCCAGCGCCGCCGCCTCCTCGCGCGCACCCGGATCTGCGG
>JALZOI010000990.1 GCA_030857245.1 Myxococcota bacterium | reverse complement strand
GCCCGGGCTCGCGCGTCGCACGTGGACGGTGCGCTACCGCGGCGGCCACGTCCGCAGCGTCGGTGCGGCCCAGCTCGTCGGGCCGTTCCAGGATCCGGCGGCGCGCGCGTGCACCGGGCGCGTCGTCGTCGGTCAGCGGCTGCTCGATGACGGCACGCTGGGCGTCACGACGATCGCCGGCCACATGAAGCAGGCGCTCGAGGCCGAGCTCGCCGGCGAGGGGACGTGGGGCATCGGCGACTTCGTGCGGGTCAAGCAGCTGTCGCTGCGCTGGGCCCAGCTCGCGCTCCACCCGGAGGACGCGAAGCTCGTGGCCGCGGCGCCGCACGGCTACGTGCGCGTGACGGCGACCCTCGCGTTCGAGCGCGTCGACGTGCCGCTGCTGATCGCCTTGATCCCCTCGAACACGCCCACCGAGCTCCGCTTCACGATCCGCGCGCGCGCGGCGCTCGAGTTCGGCAACGGTGTCGTCCAGTGGTTGAGCGATCGCCTCGGCGGCGACCGGCTCGCGACCCGGCTGACGCGTCGCCAGATCGACGAGGAGCTGATCACCGCGCTCGCCCCGCCGCCGCCGTTCACGCTGCCCGGCGGCGCGACCCTCACGTTCGGCTACTGCGCAGGCGTGCCCGAGATCGTCGAGGGCGGCTACGGCGCGCTGCCGTTTGGCATCGCGATCGGTCACGTCGACCGCGATCACCGCCTGCTACCGCCACGCCGGGGCCCCGCGGTGCCGCCACCGGTCCCAGCGGGGACCGGGCTCGCGATCGATCTCGATCTCGATGCCCTCAACGCGCTGCTCTTCGAGCTGTGGCGCTCGGGGTTCCTCGACGCCCGCCTCGCGCACGCGGGCCTCGACCGCCGGTTCAACGAGGACCCGCTCGTGACCGAGCTCCTGGCGGTCCGGATCTCGGCGCCGCGGCTCGCGCTACCGCCGGTGCTGTCGCCCCGCGCGACCTCGCGCGGCGGCGCGCTCCGGCTCGCCGCGGATGCGCGCGTGACGATCGCCGACGGCGCGACGCACACGATCGGTCGCGTGTGGGGCGGGCTCGACTTCACGTTCACGCCGGCCGCCCTCGAACCCGTCGCCGTCGACCTCGGCGCCCTCGAGCTCGCCTGCGAGCGGACCCCGACGCTGCTCGTGCCCTGCTACGCCGATCTCGTCGCCGCGATCCGCGATCGCGGTGCGGCGTTCCACGGCGAGCTCACCCGGACCTTCGCCGCGCTGCTCACGGACATCTTCGTCGAGCGCCGTCTCGGTGACTCGGGGCTTCCCGCAGACCTCCTCATCCGAGGGGTGACGCCGGGTGTGACAACCACCTCCACCAATGCCTCGCTACGGCTCGATCTCGACGCGACGCTCGTCACGCGCGATTAGGTAACCAGCTCCCGAGAAGGTGGCCAGCGGCGCGCCGCGCCCTACACTGGGGAGGTGGATCGCGACGCCTTTCGGGAAGCCCTGCTCCAGGTCATGGAGCGCAAGCAGCACTGGGCATGGTCCCAGTTCACGACGGGGAAGATCGCGAAGGAGCGGCTCCACATCCACTTCGAGCAGGAGTACGAGACCTACGTCCGGGACTTCCCGGTGATGGTCGGCTGGGCCTACGTCCAGTGCCCCAGCGCCGAGGCCCGGCGCGATCTCGCCGAGAACCTGTACGAGGAAGAGACCGGTGGTCTGATCGCCGGCAAGCCCCACCCGGAGCTGTTCCTCGAGTATCCGCGCGGGCTCGGCATGGACCTCGGCCGGTTCGAGCGCATCGAGCTGCTGCCGGCGGCGCGCCGCTATCGCGCGCTCCTCGACGAGCACACCCGGCACCGCGGCTGGGCGCAGGCCTGTGCCGTGACGACGATCTTCATCGAGGGCACCAATCACGAGCGCGGCGAGCTCGATCCCGACGCGCCGAAGCGCCCGGCTCCGCCCCTCGAGCACCACCCCCTGGTCCGGCACTACGGCCTGCCCCTCGATGCGCTGGCGCTGACGAAGGCCCACCGCCGCGTCGAAGGGAGCCATCGCGCGGCGGCGTGGCGGATCGTGCTCGACCAGATCCCCGCGGGCGACCGGCAGCCGGTCGTCGCCGCGATGGAGGCCAGCCTCGCAGGCTGGCTGGCGTACCGTGACGAGGTGGCCGCGGCGTGCGGCCTCACGCGCTGATCTCGCTTACGATGAGCGACATGAGGCTGCGCCGGAGCGTCGTCGCGATCGCCGCACTGGCGGCGGGTGTGGGGACGGCCGGCTGTGGCGGCGCGACCACGCCGCCGCCGCCCGCGGCCCCGGTCGCGAT
>JALZOI010000355.1 GCA_030857245.1 Myxococcota bacterium | reverse complement strand
CGGCAGCGCGGCGAGCGCGGGCGGCTTCGGTAGCGCGACCGTGACCGGAACCGGCAGCGCCACCATCGTCGTGCCCCCGACCACGATCGCGCCGCTGCCGACCGCGGGCAGCGCAGGGAGCGCGGGCAGCGCTGCGAAGCCTCCCGATCGAGGGACGGCGATCACACCCGCGCCGGGCTCCCCGAGCGCCGGCAGCGGCGCGCCACGCTGACGGCCGGCGCGCGAGGTTCCAGCATGTTACGGTTTCGGGGATGCAGCGACTCGTCGTCCTCGCGGCCGTCGCTGCGCTGACCGTGGCCTGCTCCGGCCGCGGGCCGCAGCCCGTCGGTGCGCAGCCGAGCTGGCGCGGGGGTGCCGCCGACAGTGGCGGTGGCAACGGCGGTGGCGGCGGCGAGCTCGTGCAGCGGCCGGTCACGTTCGCACCGGCCGGCCCGCCCGTGACTCGCTACAACGAGCCGCTGCAGGCGGCGCCGAAGAGCGCGCTTGGCGATGCGGTGATCGTCGCGGTGCAGACCGCGGCGAGGGCCGCCGGGACCCACGTCCCGATCGCGGATGCGCGGCTGTTCCGGGCGTGCGCCGAGCTCGCCGAGGTCGTGCCGGAGGAGGGCACCATCCCGTACAGCATCATCGAGTTCGCGCTCCACCGGAACGGCATCGTCGAGCCGTCGCCGCAGCTGCTCATCCTGTGGGGCGACATCGACGCCGCCGAGCAGATCGTCCAGCAGCTCCGGCCGGGGCTCGCGGAGCTCCTCGCGGACGGCGCGACCGCGCGCGTCGGAATCGGAGCGGCAACGCGGCGACCTGACGGCACCGGCGCCATCGTGTTCGCGCTGCAGGGCTCCGGCGTCAGCACGTCCCCCATCCCGCGCCAGGTCAAGGCGGGTGGCTCGTTTCTCGTCAATGCTGTGGTCGACGTTCGGTACAAGAGCCCCGAGGTCTTCGTGACGCGCAACACCGGCGCGACCGACCGCCTCGAGCTCAAGCACGGCTCCTCCGGCGGCTTCACCACGCCGGTGTCGTGCGTGGGATTCGAGGGTCGCCAGCAGGTCGAGATCACGGCAAGCGATGCGCAGGGCTCGACGGTGCTCGCGAACTTTCCGGTGTGGTGCGGCACCGCGCCGCCGCTGTCACTCACGGTCACGCCGTCCGTCGACGACGTTCCGGCGTCGGGTCCGCTCGACGCGGAGCAGCGCCTGCTCGCGATGGTCAACCGCGATCGTCAGGCGGCGGGGCTCCCCGCGCTGCTGTGGGACGACCGGGTCGCCAGCGTCGCCCGCGGACACTCGAGCGAGATGTGGCGGACCAAGGTCGTCGCTCACATCTCGCCGACCACCGGCTCTGCCTCCGATCGCGTCCGGATCGCGAACATCAAGACCCCCCTCGTCCTCGAGAACGTCGCGCGCGCCTACGGCCTCGGCGTGGCCCACCATGGCCTGCTGAACAGCCCCGGTCATCGCGCGAACATCATGTCGGCGACCGCCACCCACATCGGCATCGGGGTCGCATTCGGTGACGAGGTCTCGGGCCGCCCCGACATCTTCATCACCCAGGTGTTCACGCGCGTTCCACCGAAGATCGATCCTGCGAAGGTCGCCGAGATCATGCGCCAGCGAATCGCGAAGGTGCATCCGGTCGGCAGCAACGTGAAGCTGACCTCGATCGCGCAGCAGCTCGCCGATCAGCTCGCCGCCGGCAAGACCCGCGAGCAGGCGTACCCCTTGGTGAGCCGCCAGATCGACGAG
This sequence comes from Myxococcota bacterium, assembly GCA_030857245.1. GTDB lineage: Bacteria > Myxococcota_A > Polyangia > Haliangiales > Haliangiaceae > JABFXX01. The sequence goes on along the minus strand of JALZOI010000355.1, from coordinate 5,743 downwards.
CTCGGCAACGTGTACAGCCGCGTCGGTACCGTGATCACCGCGGCGTCCGAGCTCGATTCGGTCACGGGTGCGGATCTGCTCGGCGACGCCCGGCCCGCTGACGTCGCCGTGGGCATCGCGCAGGGCCCGCATCCCGAGATCGGCGACGGCGCGATCTGGATCGTCATCCTGCGCGCCCACAAGCGCTGAGCGCCCCCCGGAGCGATGGCTATGCGGCCGGCGTGACAGCGGCGCTGATCGTCGACGCCAGGTCCAGCGCGCGGTCCTCGCTGATGCGGAGTGCGGTGCGCAGGCTCTCGATGAAGACGTCCTCCTCGGGCGCGCTCGCCATGTCGGCGACGGTCAGCAGGAACGCCACCGAGTACGCGAGCTCGCGGCTGGCCGTCCCATCGAGCTGCTCCGCGAGCGTGGTGATGCGCTGAGCATCGTCCTCGTCGACCGCGAAGGTCGGCGTGGAGGCTTCGGACATGCCGGCCAGCGAGAACACGGCCTTGCCGATCGCGAAGAACTGCTGGATCTCCTCGCTATCCTCGCGACCATCGGCATCGACGGCGAGCTGCGCGAGCGCCACGATGACCTCGGCGTCGACCGCGGACAGCGGCTCGGGGTGCTGGAGCCGGAGGATCTCGCCGAAACGTGCAGCGTCGATGTTCATCGCCGGGCAACGTACCTCACATCGCGCGGCCCGCGATGGCATGGTGTGCGCGATGAGTCCCGCAGAGCTCCTCGGGTATCGCGTGACGCTGCGGATCCTCCGCCTCGCGGCGCCCGGCGCGTTCCTCGCGATCGACGCCACCGCCGAGGACCCGGAGGCCCCGACGGTCCTGCTGCCGCACCGCGAGGTCCCGCCCGACGTCGGCGTCGGTGACCCGGTCACGGTGTTCGTCCACCTCGACTCCGACGACCGCCCGATCGCGACGACCGTCGAGCCCCGGCTCACCCTCGGGGAGGTCACGTTCCTGACCTGCACCGCGACGACGCCGATCGGCGCGTTCTTCGACTGGGGCCTCGGCAAGGAGCTGCTCGTGCCGTTCGCGCAGCAATCCAAGGAGCTCCACGTCGGCGAGCGCCAGCCGATCGGCCTGTACCTCGACAACACCGGCCGCCTCGCCGGCACGATGCACGTGTCCGAGCTGCTCGACCGCCGACCCCGCCAGGTCGCCCTCGACGACTGGATGATGGGCGAGGCCTGGCGGAACGATCCGGACATCGGCCTCTTCGCGATCCTCGAGCGCTCGTTCGTCGGGCTCGTGCCCGCCACCGAGCCGCACGCCCTGCGCCGCGGCGACACCGCGAAGTTCCGCGTCACCAACGTGCTGGCCGACGGCAAGCTCGTCCTCTCACTCCGCCAGCACGCCTACCAGGAGCTCGAGAACGACGCGGCCGCGGTGCTCGCCGTGCTCGGCCGCCCCGGCGCGCCGCGCGTCGGCGACCGCTCGAGCCCCGACACGATCCGCGACCTCTTCGGCATCAGCAAGAAGGCGTTCAAGCGCGCCGTCGGCCGCCTCCTCAAGGACCGCGCCATCGAGCTCGACCCCGACGGCACCGTCCTCGTCGTCCGCCGCGAGCCGCCGGCGTAGGGGCTCGCCCAGCCCGCTACCGCGAGCCGAGCGCGGCGAGCACGGCGATGTCGATGGCGGAGGCGGCGGCGTACAGCGTCTCGCCGTCGACCGGGCGCGAGTAGGTCGGCAGCGGCGCCTCGAGCTGGTCGGTGATGTAGCGCGCGAGGGCCTCGAAGGTCGGCTCGCATTCCGCGATCTGGGCGACGACCGCGATGATGGCGGCGACGTCGTCGAGCGGCGTGGCGTCGACGACCGTGCCGAGGCCGGCGGCCATGATCGTCGGGACGGCGGCGTCGTCGAGCACGATGGTGCGCGTCGAGATCAGGCCGTGGGCGCCGCCGACCTCGTGGATCGCGGCGGCCGCGCGCGCGAGCCGCTTGAGCAGGCGCACGATCTCGGTGGCGGGGAGCTGCGGCGGCGCCTCCGCGAACGGTGCTCCCGAAGGGGCCTCGAAGATGGCCGTGCGAGCGTTGCGGTCGAGGCCGAGCGCGCGCTGGACGAACGGGCTCTGCGCGCGGCCGAGCATGCGGGCTCGCTCGAGTGCGCGCGTCGCGGCGTCGCTCGCGTCGAAGCGCTCGATCACCACCGATCGATCGAGCACGATGTCGACGGCGCGCGCGAGCTCGGAGATCGCGGTCGTGCCGAGCGGCGTCTCGAACTGGTAGCGCGGCTTGACCGTGTCGTCCTCGGCGAGCTGCGCGATCGAGTGCGGGCGACTGTCGCGCCGCGGCCGGGGCCCGAGCACGGTGCGACCGCCGAGATCGAGCGCCTCGAGCTGGTGCCGCAGGTCGCCGAGCGTCGGCGTGCGCTCGCGGGGGTTCTTGACGAGGAGCCCCTCGAGGATCGGATCCCACCCCGGGTCGATCTCGGCGGCGACGGTGCTCGGCAGCGGCGCGGGCTCGCCGAGGTGCTGCGCGACGAAGTCGGGGCCGAGGAACGGCAGCCGCCCGGTCACGGCCTCGAACAGGGTGACGCCGACCGAGTACAGATCGGCCGCGATCGAGATCGGCGCGCCGGTGATCTGCTCGGGCGACATGTACGCGAGCGTGCCGATCAGGCCGCCGGTCTGGGTCTGACCGAGGTCGACGAGGTGCGCGACGCCGAAGTCGCCGAGCTTCGCCGTGCCGCGCGCGTCGAAGAAGATGTTCGCCGGCTTGACGTCGCGGTGGACGACGCCGCGATGGTGAGCCGCCTCGAGGCCGCCGATGATGTCGAGCACCATGCGCCGCGCGTGCAGCGGAGGCAGGCGCTCGCCGGTCGCGAACCGCTGCTGCAGCGAGCCGCCGGGCAGGTACTCCATGACGAGGAAGCCCCGCTCGATCGAGACGTCGTAGACCTCGACCAGCGATGGGTGGTGCAGCGTGCTCGCGAGCCGGGCCTCGCGCACGAAACGCTCGTACGCGGCGCCGCCCCGGGCGCTGGCCGCGAAGAACATCTTGATCGCGACGCTGCGGCCCGCGATCTCGTCGTTCGCGAGGAACACGCGCCCCGAGGCACCGGCACCGAGCAGGCGATCGATCCGGTAGCGCCCCGCGATGATCTCGCGGTCGCGGCCGCCGGTCTTGCGGTCGGTGACGACGTCGCGCCAGGCCCGCAGGTACGAGTCGAGATCGGCGGGGACCTCGGGATCGAGCGCACGCAGCTCGAGCAGGGTGTCGCGCGCGCCGTCGCGCAGGCCCATCGCCGCGAGCACGGCGACGAGGTGGCGCTTGGCCTCGGTGCGGAGCGCCGGGTCCTTGCGCGCGTCCTGGAGCAGGCGCGCCGCCTCCGGATACGCGCCGCGGCGGGCGAGGATGCGACCGAGCGCGAGCTGGAGCGGCGCACGCTCCGTGGTGGCGGCGAGGTCGAGGGCGCGCTCGAGCAGCCGGCCCGCCTCGCGATCGCGGCCTTCCTGCTCGAGCAAGCGGGCGGCGTTGAGCTCGTCGTGAGCCCGCGTGTAGTGGTCGATCGCGCGGGTGTGATCGCCGATGCGCTCGGCGATCTCGGCGGCCATCGCATGGCGCCGCATCCGCGCCAGGACGTCGAGGCTGGCCCGCGCGCCGTCGGCGGTCTCGCCGAGCCGGGCGAGCAGGGCGTGGATCTCGAGGGCGTCGTCGATCTCGATGGCGTAGCGCAGCGCGCGCGGCAGCTCGCCGCCGCCCTTCGCGGCGTCGAGCGCGCCCCGGAAGTCCCATAGCTTCTCGTAGATGTCGGCGGCGCGCGCGTGCAGGCCGGCGGCGGCGGCGGCGCGGGCGGCGTCGAGGTGACGCCCGGCCGCGAGCAGCGTGTCGACGTCGGAGATCGTCGGCTGGTCGGAATTGCCTGACACCGCACTGCGATGGTACCAGAGCGAGATCCATGCACCAGCGCAGCGCCCATCGCTCTCTCCTCGTCATCGGCTCCGTCGCGCTCGACGACATCGACGGTCCGTTCGGCCTCCACAAGGACCTGCTCGGTGGCTCCGCCTCGTTCATCGCGCGGGTGGCGTCGTACTTCACGAGCAAGGTCTCGGTGGTCGCGGTCATCGGGGATGACTTCCCGAGCCGCCACGTCGACGAGCTGACCGCGCTCGGGGTCGATACGTCGGGCATCCTGCGCCAGCCCGGCGAGACCTTCCACTGGGTCGGCAAGTACGCGGCGGACCTGTCGACCCGCGAGACGATCGACACCCGGCTCGGCGTGTTCGCCGAGTTCGCGCCGAAGGTCAGCGAGGCGCAGAAGGACGCGCAGCTCGTCATCCTCGGCAACATCGACCCCGCGCTCCAGCTCGACGTGCTCCGCCAGGTCCGCGCGCCCGCGCTCGTCGCGATGGACACGATGAACCTGTGGATCAACATCAAGCGTGACGATCTCGCGAAGACGCTCGCCAAGGTCCAGACGCTGATGATCAACGACGAGGAGGCCCGGCTGCTCGCCGAGGAGCACAACCTCCGGCGCGCCGCCGCGAAGATCCTCAAGATGGGTCCGACCTCGGTGATCATCAAGCGCGGCGACGCCGGCGCGCTGCTGTTCCACGGCGGCGGCGTGTTCGCCGCCCCGGCGATGCCGCTCGCCGACGTCAAGGATCCGACGGGCGCCGGCGACAGCTTCGCGGGCGGCCTCATGGGCTATCTCGCGTACGCCGGTGACCTCTCGCCGGCGACGATCCGCACGGCGATGATCATGGGCAGCGTGATGGGCAGCTTCGCCGTCGAGCAGTTCTCGGTGGATGGGCTGCGCGATCTCACGACCGCGAGGATCCAGCAGCGGTTCGACGAGCTGGCCGAGCTCGCGCACTTCGAGCGCGTGCGGCTGTAGCGTGCCCTCGGCGGCAGGCGCAGCGGTCGCGCCGATCGCTACGACTCGCTACGACTCGCTACGACTCGGTGACGGCCGGGGCGGCCTCGACGGCCGTCCCGTAGAACTCTGCGATCAACGGATCATCGAGCTCGTCGGCGAACTTGCCGACCGCCGAGACCATGGTCGCGAGCTCGGGGCCGTCGATGCCCTTCACGGCGCGGCCGGCGTGGAGGACGACCCAGCCATCGGGCTGGATCGCGAACGACGCCATGCCGCCCATGTGCGCGTTGTGCTCGAGGAGCTTGCGATAGAACGCGAGCTCCTTGCCGGCGGGGACGCTGCGGAACAGCGGCGCGATCGCCACGATCGCCGAGCCCGAGATGCCGACGATCACGAAGGCCGAACCCCACTGCATCCGCGCGAGATGATCGTCGACCTTGACGGCCTTGTCGGCCAGGCCGGCCTGCTGGAGCAGCTGCTCGAGGTGCGGCGCGCTCATCAGAACAGCTTGCCGAGCTTGTCGCCGAGGCCGCCGGGGAGCTTGTCGGCGATGCCCGACTTCTGGAGGTACGCGACGGCGTCGTCGGCGTGCTCCTTGAGGAAGGCGAGGACCTTCTCGGCGGTTGCCTTGTCGATCCCGACCTGCTCGACCATCTTGTTCACGAAATCGTCCATGTGCGGTGCTCCCTGCGAGCGCGAATGTACGACGATCGAACGATGCAAGGCAGCCGGGAGCGCAGCATCTGGGCATGGGGATGGCGAGACCGGTTTCCCGATGAGGCGGCGCGCACCGGGCTGACGCAGCTCGTCCGGATGGTGGTCCCGACGGCCACGCCGGCCGCGCGGACGTTGCCGCCCGACGAGCCCGCGCTCGCCGAGGCACCGGTCGGCGTGCCGCCGGTGCTCGCCGCGTTCGCGTCGCA
>JALZOI010000028.1 GCA_030857245.1 Myxococcota bacterium | reverse complement strand
CCTCACCGCGCCGGGCGGCGTTGCCGACGACGAGCCCGCGGTAGCACGCGATCCGCTCGGCCTCGGTGGGTGGTGCGCTCACCCGCCCCGCGAGCAGCGCCGCGGCCTCCCGGAAGATCCACGGGTGATCGATCGCGGCGCGGCCGATCATCACGCCGGCGCACCCGGTCTCCTCGAGCGCGCGCACGGCATCGGCAGCGGACCGCACGTCGCCGTTGACGATCACCGGGATCGCGACGACCTCGCGCGCGCGTCGCGCCCACGCCCAGTCGGCGGGCCCGCTGTGACCGGCCTGCGCGGTGCGGCAGTGGATCGTGAGCGCGGCGATCCCGGCGTCCTCGAGCCGGCGCGCGAGATCGACGATCGGCATGTGCGACTCCGGGCCCCAGCCGATCCGCGTCTTCACGGTGACCGGCAGCGCGACCGTGCCGACGATCGCGCGCGCCATCTCGACCATCGCCCGCGGGTCGCGCAGCCAGCCGGCGCCGGCCCCGCGCCCGGCGATCTTGGGGACCCAGCAGCCGCAGTTGAGATCGATGAAGGCCGGGGCGGCTCGCTCGGCGACCTCCGCGCCGCGGCGCAGCAGCTCCGCATTCGCGCCGTAGATCTGGATCGCGGTGGGGCGGTCGTCGGCGGCGAGCCCGGCGCGGCGGCGTGCGACCCTGGAGTCTGCGAGCAGCTGCTCGGCAGCGACGAACTCGGTCACGCACAGCGCCGCACCGACCTCGCGACACGCCCGCCGGAACGGCGCGTCGGTGACGTCCTCCATCGGCGCGAGCACGATCGGATGCCGGGCGAGGAGGTCGACGATCACGGGTCGAGCCTACCCTGGCGGTTGACGGGTCTGCTCGCGCGGGGGCCGGGCGGGTGACCAGGTCGCTGATCTCGAAGTCATGTCAGTGAGATCCTTCGCAGCTCCTGGATGCTCAGGTCTCCGATGGACCAGCCCGCCGCCCGCGCGTGCGCGACGAAGTCCTCGGGCAGTGCGATGTGGTACCGCTCGACATAGTGCGGCAGGTCGTCCGGCCAGGCCCAGGTGCCGTCGGTCAGGACGCTTCCCGTGCCCACGGGCCCCGACTGGTCGAGCGCGTCACGCACGACCCCGGGCGAGACGATGTAGGACACACCCGCGCGGAGGTACTCCACCAGTCGCTGCTCGTCGACACCCGGCGCGTCGCGCACCGAGCCGGCCAGGGCCGGACCGTCGTCGTCGCCGTGCGGCAGCTCCCGGAAGAAGCCGATGCGGTTCAGGATGCGTTTGCTGCTCATCGCTCCAGGATCTCTGCGGAGGAACGCGCGTTCATCGGTTCGGCCGGACCGTTCAATGCGCGGGTCAGTGCCGTTCTCGGCAGACCTGGCCCGGGCCGTCGGCGATCGTGGTGCAGTGCTGGCCGTCGGGGCAGGGCTGGTGATCGTTGCAGCGCAGCTCGCACGTCTTGAGCTCGGGGCCGCGCGCGCCGGCGATGCCGAGATAGCGCACGCAGTCGAGGCCGCGCCCGCAGCCATCGCCGGGACCGCAGGTCTCGCCCATGCCCGGCCCGGCCGCCATCGGCACGTCATTGACGGGCATCGGCGCCGGGCTCGGCGTGGTCGAGCTGGTGGTGGTCGGGGTGGACGGCGTCGCTTGACTGCACGCCACCACGAACAGGCCGAGCGCCAGGGTGCGGAGGATCATGCGACCGGTGTCGCACCGCCGAAGACGGCCGACAAGTCTCGCGCTACGATCTCGCCATGTGTCTCATCTGCGTGGATCTGGCAAAGCAGAAGCTCACCGCCGGCGAGGCGCGCCGCGCCCTCGGCGAGATGCGCGAGGCCCTCGACACCGCCCACGTCGCCGAGGTCGAGGCCACCATCGCCGAGGCCGAGCGCGACGAAAACCAGCCCTGAGACCGACGGAGCGCGGAGGCTGCAGCCGGTCGCGAGGGCGTCAGCTGATCGCTTACGCCTACGGTTACGCTGACGAGAGTGGGGGTTTGGGGGAGCGCGGCGCTCCCCCATCGGAGGACGAGCGGAGCGAGTCCGGACGGCAGCACTGACGCGGCCCTCCACGGCCGTTCGAAGCAGCATGCGCACCGCGCGCGGTGCGCACGCCGCTGATGCCGAGCGCAGGTGTCTAGCCGCCGCGTCAGTGCACGATGATGCCGCGCGGCATCGACAGATCGGGCGCCTGGCTCTCGGGCAGCTTCAGCGCGACGAGGTACTTGAGGGCCTCGTCGTCGATCAGCGTGCCGCGCTCGGGGACCGAGATCGAGCCGCCGCGGAGCTCGGGCACGAACAGCAGCGCCTTGCCGACGCCGTTGTAGCCGAGCTGGAGGAACTGCTCGGGCTGGTACTGCACGCACTTCTTCTCGCAGCAGTGGAACGGCTTGGTGACGCGGTAGAAGCCCTCCGCGGGCAGCGCGCGCAGCGCCTTGTGATCCCAGTCGGGCGGCAGCGTCATGCCCTGCGGCGAGAACGTCGCGCGGTTGTGCGACCACTTCTCGGGGAAGTAGACGCCGGCGCCGGGGTTGCCGTGGTTGTGGAAGTAGACGAGTCGACCGGCCTCGAGGGTGCCGATCGGCTTGACGGTTCGGTACAGGCCGCAAGGCGGCAGGGCGTCGGAGCTCACCGCCCGATGATGGCGCGTTCGGAGCCCGGGCGCGAGCGATTCAGGGCTTCTGCGCCAACCAGATGTAGTGCTTCACGCCGTGGATGCGGAGCACGCGCAGCTCGACCGCGAAGCCGAGGTCGGTCAGCCAGCGTGTGAACGTCGCGGAGTCGAACGAGGACCACACCGCGAGCGTGCCGCCGGGCGCGAGGGCCGCCGCGGCCGCTGCCAGGCCGCGCCGCTGGTAGAGCACCGCATTGGACGCGAACACGCCGTCGGGCCCGTTGTCGACGTCGAGCAGGATCGCGTGGTACCCGGTCGCCGCCGCGATCACCTGCGCGACGTCGCCCTCGATCACGTGGACCCGGGGGTCCTCGAGCGGGTGCCCGGCGAGGTGGCCGAGCACCTCGCGATTCCACCGGATCACGTCGGGCACGAGCTCGGCCAGATCGACGTGGGCGGTCGCCGGCAGGGCATCGAGCGCGGCGCGCAGCGTGAAGCCCATGCCGAGGCCGCCGATCAGCAGCCGGGGCTCGGGGATCTTCGCGACCACCGCGCCGGCGATCCGCCCGAGCTCGTCCTCGGAGCCGTGGTTGCCGCTGTTCATCAGCTCGACGCCGGCCACCCGGATCGAGAAGTCTTCACCGCGCCGTGCGAGCACCATCTCGCCGGCCGACGTGGGCGCGCGTTCGAGGACGATCCGGGGGATCACGCGACCCTGGTACACGAACCGGCGCGGATTTGGCAGGGTGACGGCATGCAGACAGATCGCAGGCTCGCCACCGCCCCGCGCGCCGGGCGTATATGATGGCGGCGATGGCAGACTCGCGCACAGGCACCCCGAGCCCGGAGCGGCTGCTGTCGATCATCGAGCTCCAGAACGCGATCATCGCGGCGGGGCTCAACGCGGACGAGGTCTCGAACCTCGTGGCAGATCGCGCCGGCACGCTGACGTCGGCGACCGGCAGCACGGTGGCCCTGCTCGAAGGCGACGAGATCGTGCATCGCGCCGGCAGCGGCACCGCGCGCAGCGGCGTCGGCACCCGGGTCGCGAAGGCCCAGGCCGCGGCCGCCCGCGCGATCACCGAAGGCCGGCCGATCCGCGGCGAGGACGCCAGCTCCGACTCGCTCGCGGTCCCGCTGCTCTACGGCGAGAATGCGGTCGGCTACATCGAGGTCACCTCCCCGACGCCCGGCACGTTCGGCGACGCCGACATCGAGACGCTGCGCCTGCTCGGCCAGATCATCGCGATCGCGCTGCACCGCGCGTACACGTATCCGCGGCCGCGCTACGACAGCGAGCACGACGCACTGACCGGGCTCGGCAACCGCCGCGCGTACGACGAGCGCATCGAGGCCGAGCTGGCGCGCAACCGGCGCTACGGGCACTCGTTCTCGCTCGCCTTCCTCGAGCTCGGCGGGCTCGAGACGGCGATCGATCGCCTCGGCCAGGCCGCCGGCGACGAGGCGGTGCGGGACATCGCGACGATCCTCAAGAAGCACACCCGCGCGATCGACGGCTGCTTCCGGATCGCCGCCGGCGCGGTCGCGATCGTGCTGCCGGGGACGTCGCTCGAGGGCGCCGCGATCCTCGTCGAGCGCTGCCGCGCGCAGATCGCGAAGGCGCGGCCGTGTGACGGTGCGGTCGTGGCGAGCTTCGGCGTGATCGAGGCGATCGCCGGCGAGACCTCGGAGATGATCGCGCAGCGCGCGAACGCCGCGGTCAGCGCCGATCGAGCCAGCCACTAGTTTCCAGCGCGGCCCGGCCGCGGGCCGCTACACTGCCACCGCATGTCGAACGAGCTGGGTGCCAAGAAGGTGGGCGGAGCGAGCGCGGCCGACCTGGCGTACGAGGGCGCCGCGCCGGCGGTGCCCGGGAAGACGACGCTGACCGGCGGCCTGCCCGGCGAGGCCGCCGCGGATGAGCGCAACGATCCCGCGAAGCGACCGCCGCCGTACGTGGCGATGGATCAGGCGATCGTCGATCTGATGTGGCGATCGAAGGACGAGTTCTTCAAGAGCAAGGACCCGTTCTGGGACTGCGTCGACAAGGAGCTCGGCGCCAAGCATCTCCACACGCTCGCGCAGGTGATCCCCGGCGCGCGTGCGCTCGGCGTGCTGCCGTCGATCGAGAAGCTGATCGATGTCCACAACTACGGCAGCTCGTGGGGGATCAACTTCAAGGGCCCGAGCCTGCTGGCGATCGCGACCAACGGTCGCTGGGGCAAGGACTGGCCGCAGGACACCGTGCGCTCCAAGCACTACGGCACCGCGCACGACTGGTATCGCCAGGATAGCGGCGCGGGGAACCCGGGGATGCACATGGGGGTGGATGCTGGCGTCGGCTACAACAACATCCACTGGGATCCGACGAACCCGATGGAGCGCGTGTCGACGGGCCAGATCGGCGGTTCGCCGCTGCTCGCCAAGATGCCCGGCTTCAACGACGTCATCCCGAAAGGCAGCGCGATCTATTCGCCGGGCGCGCTGCTCGGCCACGCCGCCGACATCGGCGAGACCGCGAAGGTGCCGGTCATCGGCGACTGGCTGACGAAGACGTTCAAGTCCGACCACAAGGCGAAGTCGGCGCACGCATCGACCGAGCCGTTCTACTCGATCACCGAGGCGCGCGAGCTCACCAAGCACGGCCGCGACTGGGCGAAGTGGGAGCTCGAGCGCAAGGCCGAGTGGGTCGACAAGGCGCGCGCCGCTGGCGCCACCGCGCGGCTGAACGCGGCCTGCGCGGCCCTCGAGCAGCTCGAGCTCGATGCGCGACCCCTCGCGGTCGAGGAGAAGACGCCCGCGAACGAGGCGGGCCGCGCCGCCCTCGCGAAGCGGCTCGACGACGGGACGCGGGAGCTGTTCGAGGCCCTCGCGAACCTGGTCCGGCACCTCCACGCCGAGGCTCCGAAGCACGCCGCCAAGCTCGCAGGCTACGACAACGCGAGCGACTGGAAGCTCCCGATCTGGCCGCAGTGGGAGCTGATCCGCGGGCTCCAGGACGAGCGCGCCAGCCACTACCTGCCGGCGAAGCCATAGCGGGCTGGGTCGCCGCGGCGGATCCGGCCGGCGCTCAGATCTGCGGGCCGCAGCCGCCGGCGGTGCAGTCGCAGCCCGTGGGCGCGGTGCACAGCTGGACGATCTCGCCGGTCTCGTAGAAGTGCTTCATCATGTCGACGGTCGCCTGCTTGTTGCGGATGTTCGAGTGGACGTCGTTGTCGGGCGGCGGCTCGTTGGTCGGCGGGATCGAGCTGCCGAGGCCGAAGTCGTAGATCACCATGCCGCTGGTCACCGGGCTCGAGGTGGTCGCGAGGTCGTACGGCTTGTAGGGCGACGGCAGCACGACCGGGATGCCCATCGTGCGCGCCTGGTACTCGCTCGCGAGGTTCGAGACCTCGTCGTCGGCGATCGCGACCTGCATGAACACGTGCTTCTTCGGCGTGCCCGGGAAGCCGTCGCCGACGATGACGTCCGCGATCGAGGTCGGCTCGCTGCGATCCCACTCGTGCTGCAAGAGGTTGATGATGAGCGTGGTGTCGAGCGGATCGGGGTACGCGCCGATCAGGGTCGTGCGGTAGGTCGGCCAGTCGCGCGAGCGCTCGAGGAGCAGCGAGTAGTTGATGGCGCCGACCTGGACGACGCACTTCTCGATCACCGGATCGATCGCGCAGACGGTCGTGCCCATGATGCCGCCCTGCGAGATCCCGTAGTAGTGGACCGTCGTCGGGTCGGCCAGCGAGCCGCCACCCTCCTTGGCGAACAGCGTCGACGCCATCGGGCCGCGCGCGACCTGGACGAGCGCGACGTGGTTGATCATGCCCTGGATCATCGCGTCGAAGATCGAGCCGCTGTGGTTGACGTCGTTGAGGGTGTGGACGACGTTCGGCACGTCGGCCGACGCCATGCCGCGCATGTCGGTGCCGATCGCGATCACGCAGATGTTCGCGGCGGCGGTCTTGGTCCCGCCGCTGGCGGTCTGCGTCGAGTCGCCGAGCAGGCCGTGGCCGTAGATCATGATCGGGACGGGCGTGGCCGACGTCAGCGCGCAGGACGGGATGATCGCGGTGTACGGGACCTTGTAGAGCCCGGTCGCCATCGGCTTGCCGTCGGCGCCGCGCACCATGCGCGTGCTGAGCGCGGTCGAGCCGTTGTTGGTGAGCAGCAGCGGCGCGTCGAACGTGCCGTCGAACCGCTTCGCGATCCGCGCGTCGTTCTGCGGGGTCTCGGTCATCGTGAACGTCAGGCTGGCGCCGTTGGTGCCCATCAGCGGCAGCGCCGCGTCGCGAGCGTTCAGCAGATCGGCGCGGACCGACGTGCGCGATGACGTGGTGAAGTCCCACGCGGTGACGAGGTCGGTCCGCGCGATGCCCTTGGCCTCGAGCGCCGCGAAGATCGCCTCGTAGCGCGGGCGGACCTTCTCGAGCAGCGCGTGCGTGGTCGGCTCGCCATCGAGCAGCGCCTGGAAGCCCTCGGTGATCGGCAGCTCGCCGCCGCTCGCCGACTTCAACGACTTCTTGATCGCGACGACGTAGCGCGTGCCGCCCTTCAGCAGCTGCGACGGGCGGATGAACAGCGCCTGCTTCGACGGATCCTCGGCCGCGCGCGCATCGAGCTCGGCGAAGTGGACGACGAGCTCGCCGGTCGACATGTCGATCAGCACGGTCGGGCTCGCCGGCGTCAGGCTCGCGGCGAAGTTCGAGTAGTGGACGAGGTTCGCGGGATCGACGCCGCCCTCGAACGCCATCAGCATCGGCACCGCCGACGAGAAGCCGTCCTTGCCGTTCCAGACGGCGGGGTCGATCGGGATGTCATCGATGTTGGTCGGCAGCGCGCCGGCCGGGATCGCGAGCCGGCGCCCGGTCTCGGTCGTGGCGTCGTCGACCTCGTAGATCGCCGACGGCCACGGCAGCACGCAGCGCGCGCCACCGAGCGGGTTGCACTGCGCGGGGGTGGCGAGATCCTTGTCACCGCCGCCACAGGCGACGAGGAGCAGGGTCGTACACAGGAGCGTCGTCGTCGTCCTCATCATCGAGCGGACACTAACGCATTGTGCGAAAGCGGGGGCCGGGACCTGCGGGGCGACCTGTGCGGTACCCCACGGCGGGCCGGATCTATCGGACCGGCGGCCGGGCTACAGTGCCGCATGCGGCTCGCGCTGGTGGTCTCGTTCGCGCTCGCCGCCTGTGCGGGCGATCCGGTCGCCGGTGGCGACGATGCTCCCGCCGGTGACGCCGGTCCCGACGCCCCGCCGCCGGTCGCGGCCGGCTGCATCGACGACGTCTCGGCGGGCGATCACGTCTACACGTGCGACGGCCTGCGGGTCGACGCGCGGGTCCCGGCGGCGTGCCAGGCGCCGGGCTGCGGCCTCGTGCTGGTGCTCCACGGCGACACCGGCAGCGGCCTGCTCATGGACGCGCACGTCCGCATGCGCGACCTCGGCGAGCAGCACGGCTACATCGTCGTCGCGCCGTCGGGGCCGCCGTACGGCAACGGGCTCCCGGGCTCGACGTGGTCGGCGGCGAACGACGCGGCGCTCGTCGCGATCGTGCAGGCGTTCGCCGGCGTGTTCCGCGTGGATCCGAAACGCATCCACGTGACCGGGTTCTCGCGCGGGGCCTTCGTGACGTGGCGGCTGCTCTGCGATCACAGCGCGCTGTTCGCGTCGGCGGCGCCGGCGGGCGGCGGCGCGGGCGGCGGGTTCGGCGAGACCACGTGCTTCTCGCAGGGGCGGGCGCCGACCCGCAAGCTCCCGATCGTGTTCCTGATGGGGCGCACCGACACGTCCGTCGGGTACGCGTCGCTCACCGCGATCCGCGATGCCGCGATCGCGAGTTACGGCGCGAGCGGGCCCGCCGTGATCGCGCAGGAGGCCGGGTACACGCACGCCCGGTGGGCGAGCCCGGGCGGCGACGCCGGCGCGCTCATCGAGACCTTCGATCACGCCTACGAGACCGTCCCCGACGGCCCGTTCGCGTCGGCGCGCGGGCACTGCATCCCGGGCAGCACCAGCGATCCATACGCGGCGCAGTACGCGATCCCATGCAAGCTGCCGAACGGGTTCGCGTGGGGGGACGAGGTCATGCGGTTCTTCCGCGCGCATCCGATGCCGTGACAGCGGGACAGCGACGGTGCTCGCCGGCGTCCGTCGCATCCCGCACCACCGCCCCCGGCTTTTCGCGTAGATTCCGCGGATGCGCATCGTCGTGATTCTCGCGCTCCTCGTCGGTACGGCTCGCGCGGAGGAGCCGAAGGCCGAGCTGATCGAGCACGCCCACGGGCTGCTCGTCGTCGGGGCGTGTGCGGAGGGCACGCCGCCACCGCGCATCAAGCCGGCGATCATCGCGGCGCACTGCAAGCAGGTGCGGCGCGCGCACGACGCGTATCGCAAGAACTGGCTCGCCGTCGCGCGGCCGTTCTTCGCGGCGAACGTGCCGGCGTCGGTGCCGAAGCGCGTGGTCTATCCGTTCGCCGGCGGCGACCTCGCGACCGCGCTCGCGGTCTACCCGGATGCCGACGAGATCACGACGCTGTCGCTCGAGCCCGCGGGCGATCCGCGTGCGCTCGGCCGGCTGTCGGAGAAGCAGCTCAAGGCGGCGCTCGCGACGGTGGCGACCGAGCTCACGACGCTGTATCGCGCGAACTACTCGGTCACCATGAACATGATCGCGGCGATGCGCGGCGGGCAGCTGCCGACGCAGCTGATCTTCAGCCTGTCGGCGCTGTGGCTCCACGACTACGAGCCGGTGGCGCTGCGCTACTTCCGGCTGACGCCCGACGGCGACGTCCGCTATCTCACCACCGCCGACTTCGAGGCGCTCGATCGCGTCAAGGACACCGGCAAGCGCAACCGCGAGCTGTCCAACGTCGAGCTCCGCTTCAGGAAGCGCGGCAGCTCGCGCGAGCAGGTGTACCGCCACATCCGCGCGAACCTCGACGACGCGCACCTCGCGGCGGATCCGGCGGCCCTCCGCCACCTCGTCAAGAAGGGCAAGGTCGCCGGCCTGACGAAGGCGGCGAGCTACCTGCTGACCTTCGACGCGTTCCAGACGATGCGGCAGTACGTGATCGATCACGTCGAGTGGATGGTCTCCGACTCGACCGGCCTGCCGCCGAAGTACGGCACGCCGGCCGGCTTCGAGTACGAGACGTGGGGCAGCTTCGAGAGCTCGAACATGCCGGTCGGCAAGGCCGTCACCCCGGCGTGGCGCGCGGTGTACGCCGCCCAGCCCGAGCGCCCCCTCGGCTTCCGGTTCGGCTACCCCGACGGCAAGCACCGCGGCCACCTCATCATCATGCGCAAGGCCGGCGGGATCGGCGCGCCTCCGCGAGCGACGCCGGCCGCCGCACCGCGCGCGAAGTAGCGACTCAGCAGAGCGTCGCGAGATCCGGCCAGCGGTAGCCGACCGCCGGATAGGCGATGGCCTCGAAGCTCCAGGTGTCCTCGATGACGAGCTCGCCGCCGAGCCGCTCGTAGAACGCACGACCGCCCGGATTGTCGCGCAGCGTGTGGATGTAGAGCGTGCGCTGGCCGGCCGCCGCAAGCCGCGTACACGCGTGACGCAGCAGCGCGCGGCCAACGCCGGTGCGCTGCACAGCAGGATCCACGTAGAGCCCCTCGAGCTCCGCGTCGTGCCCGTGCGCCGGTCGCGCTGCCAGGCGCGCGAGCCCGGTGACGCGACCACCGCGCTCGGCGGCGTACGACGTCCAGCCATCACGCATGCGCTGCTCGATCCGGATCACGCGCGCGGCGTGATCCTCGCGATCGAGGGCCTCGTCGGGCAGCACGCCCCGGTAGGCCGTGCGCCAGCACGCCACCACGAGCGTGGCGAACGCCGGCGCGTCGCCGAGGATCGCATCGCGGATGAGCACGCGCCGAGCGTACGTGATTCGCGCGTGGGCGCGCAGGGGATCAGCCGCGGCGCCAGAAGTGACGCGTGAACAGCACGAGCACGGTGTAGATCTCGAGCCGCCCGAGCAGCATCGCGAACGACAGCACGTAGAGGCCGGCATCGGGGACGGCGTCGAAGTTCTCCGCGGCGCCGACGCTGCCGAGGCCCGGCCCGATCGAGTTGAGGGCGCTGATCGACGCCGTCGTGCCGCTGATCAGATCGAGGCCCAGCGCGGTCATCGCCAGGCTGCAGGCGACGAGCACCAGGAAGTAGAGCAGGAAGAAGCCGAGGATCGCCTCGGTGGTCTCGCGCGAGATGCTGCGATCTCCGAGCTGCAGCGGCTGCACCAGCCGCGGACGGACGAGCCGGCGCAGCTGGACCAGCGCGTACTGCATCACGATGTAGAAGCGGACGACCTTGAAGCCGCCCGACGTCGAGCCCGCGCAGCCGCCCACGAACATCAGCAGGACGAGCACGAGCCGGCTGAGCTCGGGCCACAGGTCGAAGTCGGCGGTGCCGAACCCGGTCGTCGTGATGATCGCGACGGCCTGGAAGCTCGCGTGCCGCACGGCGGTGAGTACGTCGTCATAGGGTCCGCGCGCCAGCGTGTCGATCGACAGCAGGACGATCGCGCCACCGGTGATCACGGCGTAGAGGCGGACCTCCGGGCTCGCGAGCAGCGGGCGTGGGCTGCGCTTCGAGAACACCCGGAACTGCAGCGCGAAGCTGATCCCGGCGAGGAACATGAACACCAGGACGATCAGCTCGATCGCGTAGCTGTCGAAGCCGCCGACCGAGGCGTTCTTCGTCGAGAACCCGCCGGTCGCGATCGTCGACATCGCGTGGTTCACCGCGTCGAAGGCCGACATCCCGGCGAGCATCAGGAGCAGCGCCTCGAGCACGGTGATGCCGACGTAGACCACCCACAGGCGACGGGCGGTCGCGGCGATCCGCGGCGCGAGCTTGTCGGAGTCGACGCCGCTCGACTCGGCCGCGAACAGCTGCATGCCGCCGACCGCGAGCTCGGGCAGGATCGCGACGGTGAGGACGATGATCCCCATGCCGCCGATCCAGTGCGACCACGAGCGCATGAACAGGATCGACGTCGGCAGCGCTTCGATGTCGTTCGCGATCGTCGCGCCCATCGTCGTGTAGCCCGACATCGACTCGAAGAAGCACTCCGCGAAGCTCTCGAAGGCGCCGCTGAGCTGATAGGCGACCGCGGTGACCGCCACGATGATCAGCCACCCGAGGACGACGGCGAGGAAGCCTTCGCGGCGCCGCAGCGTGTCGAGTGGCGTCGAGCGGGCGGCGGGCAGGCGCGAGAAGCCGGCGGCGGCGAGGGCGGCGCACGCCGCCGGCGGTCCGAACGCCCACCACGCGCCGTCGAAGGCGAGCAGGCCCACGAGCAGCGGCACGATCTGGGCGGCGACCGCGACCCAGAGCATGCGGCTGATGATTCGCTGGATGACCCCGTGACGCATGGCAGGCTCAGGACAGCAGGCGCTCGACGCCGCCGATCGAGTCGGTCGTGCAGATCACGAAGACATCGTCGAGGGGCTGGAGCACGGCCTCGCCATCGGGGATCATGACCTGGTCGCCGCGGAGCACGGCCCCGACGAGCGCACCCTTCGGGAATGCGAGCTCGCGCAACGGCCGGGTGACGATCGCGGGATCCTCGGGCTCGGCGGGGATCCGCAGCTCCAGGATCTCGACCTCGTGATCCCCGAGCATGTGCGCCGACTCGATCTGCCCGCGCCGCACGAACCGGAGGATCTGGTCCGCGACCGCGCGCTTCGGGCTGGTGAGGGCATCGATGCCGAGCCGGTGGGCGATCGGCGCGTACGCGAGCTTGTCGGAGCGCACGATCACCTTCTTGGCACCGAGGTGGCGGGCGAACAACCCGACGAGCAATGCCTTCTCGTCGTCGTCCAGCAGGACCACGACCGCATCGGAGCGCTCCTCGAGTTGCGCGCGCAGCAC
Organism: Myxococcota bacterium; assembly: GCA_030857245.1. Lineage (GTDB taxonomy): Bacteria > Myxococcota_A > Polyangia > Haliangiales > Haliangiaceae > JABFXX01. The sequence goes on along the minus strand of JALZOI010000028.1, from coordinate 11,302 downwards.
CTCGGGATCCGTCGCATCGCCCTGGAGGACCAGCGAGTTGGTCAGGTGCCGGGCCACCCACTCGGCGCGGCGCTCGTCGACCTCGATGATCGTCGGATAGAGCCCGCGGGCTTCGAGCTCGGTGGCGAGGTGGTAGCCGATGTTGCCGCAGCCGATGATCAGGACGTGACGGACGTGGTGCCACGGCTTGCCCGACAGGATCCAGAACTCGTTGACGTTGGTCGGCAGCGTCAGCACGTACATGCGATCATCGACGGTCAGCCGGTCGTCGCCGCGCGGGATCCGCACGCCCTTGTTGCCACCGATCGCGGCCACGAGGGATTGGGCCGGGAACACGTCGCGGAGCTCGGCGAGGGTCTCGTGCACGAGCGGCGAGTCCGCGCTGAGGGGCAGCTCGAGCAGGGCGATCCGGCCACCGGCCATGTGATGGACATTCCCGGCGCCCTCGTAGCTCAGCAACGAGACGACCTCGCGGGCGACGGCGCGCTCGGGGCCGACCAGCAGATCGAGCCCGAGATCCTTGGCGCTGAGCGACCCCTCGCCGGCGAGGTAAGCGACCTCGCGGACGCGGGCCACCGTGCGCAGCCGCTTCGAGAGCCGGGCCGCGGTCATGCACGTGATCAGGTTGACCTCGTCGACCGCGGTGACGGCGAGCAGGAGGTCGGCGCTGCGCACGCCGGCGCGCTCGAGGTTCGCATGGCTGACGCCACTACCGTGGACCACGAGCGCGTCGAGCTCCGCGTCGAGCGCGCGCGCCAGGCGCTCCTCGCTCTCGATCACGGCGACGCTGTGCCCCTCGTCGACGAGGATCCGCGCGAGATAGCTGCCGACCTCACCGGCTCCTACGATGACGATGTACATCCCACCTGCGGCGCACTGTATCCAGGAACGTTCCATCGTGGGCGGCCGCGCGCCACGGACTGCATCGTCGACGGGCACGTGCCGAGCGTCCGTGCTACCCGCGAGGGATGGCGAACGGCACGCACCAGGTGGTCCACGGCATCCCGGTCCCCGCGCTCTGCTACGGCACGGCGTGGAAGGAGGACCGCACCGAGGCGCTCGTGCGGCTCGCGCTCGACACCGGCTTCCGCGCGATCGACACGGCGAACCAACGCAAGCACTACGTCGAGGCCGGCGTCGGTGCCGCGATCGCGGGCGCGATCCGCGACGGCGTGGTGACCCGCGGCGAGCTGTTCCTGCAGACCAAGTTCACGTACGCGCGCGGCCAGGATCACCGGCTGCCGTATGACCCAGAGGCGAGCGTGACCGAGCAGGTCGCGCAGTCCTTCGCGAGCTCGCTCGAGCACCTGCAGACCACGTACCTCGACTCGTACCTGCTGCATGGGCCGGCGACGTCGCGCGGGCTCGCCGACGCCGACGTCGAGGTGTGGCGCGCGATGGAGGCGCAGCACCGCGCCGGCACGGTCAAGCTGCTCGGGATCAGCAACGTCGCGCTCGATCAGCTCGAGCAGCTCGTGACGCTCGCGCGCGTGCCGGTCGCGTTCGTGCAGAACCGCTGCTACGCGCGCGATCGCTGGGACGCCGACCTCCGCGCGTTCTGCCGGAGCCGCGGGATCGTCTACCAGGGCTTCTCGCTGCTCACCGCGAACCGCGCGGAGCTGCAGTCCAAGGCGCCGAGCAGCTCGGGGCCGCGGCAGTCCAAGGCGCCGAGCAGCTCGGGGCCGCGGCAGTCCGGAACAATGTCCGAGATCGCCCTGCGGCTCGGCTGCACGCGTGAGCAGGTGGTGTTCGCCTTCGCTCGCCAGGTCGGGATGCTCCCGCTGACTGGCACGACGAGTGTTCAGCACATGCGCCAGGATCTGGCGTCCCAGGACGTCGAGCTCGCGGATCGGGACATCGAGGCGATCGAGACCCTCGCGGTCGAGTGATAGGGTCCGCGCATGATCAAGAACCTCGCACTCTCTCTCGTGCTCGCGGCGGCGGCTTGCGGCGGCGGCTCCAAGGCGGCGGCCCCGGTGGCGCCGGTGCAGACCGCGGCCCCGACCCCCGCGACCCTCGAGCTCGGCGAGCTCCGGCTCGTCGACGTCAGCAAGAACCAGTCGCTGACGATCCAGGCGGACGGCACGATCGTGATCCCGGCGCAGCCCGACGGCGACGCCGGCGGCACGCTCAAGGTGACCGCCGACGGCAAGCTCATGAGCAAGGACCAGACGGTCCTCCAGCTCATGACCGACGGCACGATCCAGACGTCCGACGGCAAGGCGCTCGAGGTCACGCTGTCGGCCGACGGCGTCATCGCCAGCGGCGACAAGAAGATCTCCCTCGACGACACCGGCACGCTCGTCGGCGCGAACCCCGACGCTCCGCAGATGCGCGTCGAAGGCGCGACGACCCCGGGGCTCAAGCGCACCGCGCTGTTCGTGCTGATCGCGCTCACCAGCGGCGAGCCCGCCCCCGAGCCGGCGCCGACGACGCCGGCCGGCTGAGCCGCGGAGATTGGCCGCCAAGGCCGCCAAGTGACGCCAAGGATTCGTAGAGAAGATCGAACGGTGCGCCCGTCCTTCACCCCTTCCTTGGCGGGCTTGGCGCTCTTGGCGGCCAATCTCTCCCGCTCTCTGAGCCTTCAGGCGCCACGCGAGCCTTCAGGCGCCCGTGACGGGCTCCTGTGGCCCAAGGTGATTGCATCGGCGCTGCGCGCCGACAGCAATCAAGCGCGAGGCCTTCAGGCGCGCTTGCGGCGCCGGCTGCCCACCAGGATCAACCCGAGCGCCAGGAACGGCGCGAGCGCTCCCGCATCGGGCCCGCCCGCCGCGTCGCAGTCGCAGCCCGCGTGCATCCCTTCGGTGCCCGCGTTCGGCGGCTCGCAGGTGCCGGCGGTGCAGACGTCGCCGCTGGTGCACAGCAGGCTGTCGGTCTCGTCGACCTCACCGTCGCAGTCGTTGTCATCGCCGTCGCAGATCTCGGTCGACGCCGCCGGGGCGGTGCAGCCGCCCCACGCGCCGGCCGTGCAGGTCTCGCTGCCCGCGCCGCAGCCGTTCGAGCAGTCGCGCGTCAGGTCCTCGTCGATCTGGCCGTCGCAGTCGTTGTCGATGCCGTCGCACAGCTCCGCCGCGACGATCGTGCCGGCGATCGAGGTCAGCGCGGCGACCAGCTCGGCCGCGTTGTCGACCTGGAAGTAGCACTGGTCGGGCGCCGCGGGGTCGGTGTTGTTGGCGTTGCAGTTCGGGCGCTCCGTGGTCGCGATCAGCGCCATCTGGTTGAGCGCGGAGGCATCGACCTCGGCGCCGAACCCGACGACCCACGTCGTGATGCCGGCCGCGTTGAGCTTGCCGACGGCGTCGGCGCCGTCGAAGCGCGTGTTGGGATCGTAGGGCGAGCACCACTGCCAGCCGTCGGTGACGACGATGACGTGGCGGGTGCCGGCGGCCGCGAGCAGGCTCGCATCTTCCGCGGCGACGAGCAGGGTCTGCGCCATCGGCGTCCAGTTGCCCGCGTTCGGCGGCGGCTGGCCGAGCGCGCCGAGGATCGCGGCCTTGTTCGCCTTCGCCGGCGCGACGTCGACGGCGCCGGGGCCGCACTGGTTCGGCCTGGGGAACGTCATCAGGCCGAACTCGGCCCGGTTCTCGTACGTCGTCAGGACCTGGCCCAGGCCCGCGACCGCGACGTCCCACTTGGTCTGCGTGCCGATGCTGCCGGTGACCATCGAGCTCGACTTGTCGAGCACGACCATCACCCGCGCGGGAGCACAGGTCTCGGCGGCCGCGACGCGCGGAACGAGCAAGGCGGTGGCGGACGCGACGACGCTGGCGGCGAGCAGATACATGGTGGTGGCGTGCCATCGAGCAAGCACGGTGCCACTGCCTGCCGCATCGATCACGAGCGCTTAGCGGACGCCGGCAACTCGAGTAGCCGGCGCCCGCGCTCGCGGCCGGTGTCGCGCAACCCGCGAACCCGCGTGGGCACTCGTCGACACCGGAGCCATCGCCTATATTGCCGGCGATGCTGAACCGCGCCGACGATCTCGCCCCGATGACCGTCCTCGACGAGCAGAACGACACCGTCGTGCTCGGGACGCTGTGGCGCGACCGGCCCGCCGTGCTCGTGTTCATCCGCCACTTCGGTTGAATCCACTGCCGCGAGCATGTGGTGCAGTTGCACCACGAGATCGACGCGATCCACGCCACCGGCGCCGAGGTCTTCGTGATCGGCAACGGGTCCCCGAGCTTCATCGAGGGGTTCCGCGAGCAGACGAAGTGGGCGGGGCCGATCTACACCGACCCGTCGCTCGCGGCGTACCGCGCGGCCGAGCTCAAGCGCGGCGTCATGAAGACGCTCGACCCCCGCAGCCTCGGCAAGCGGATCGGCGCCCGGATGCGGGGCTTCCGCCAGGGCCTCGTCCAGGGCGATGCGTGGCAGCAGGGCGGCGTGCTCGTGATCGCGCCGTCCGGCGACATCGTGTGGCAGCACGTGTCGGAGGGCCTCGGTGATAACGCGACCATGCAGGAGATCCTGACGGCCGTCGGCGCGAGCGCGCGCGCCAGCTGATCACACCATCGTTCCCGTTCGGCACCGCTTTCCTTGGCGACACGTCGTGATACGAACGCGTCGCATGGACGTCTTCGGAAAGCTCTCCACCTATGACTTCGGCGAGGTGCACTTTCGCCTCGACAACGCGACCCAGCTCAAGGCGATCGTGGCGATCCACGACAGCCGGCTCGGCCCGGCGCTCGGCGGCTGTCGCTTCATCGAGTACGACACCGACGAGGCCGCGTACACCGACGCGCTCCGCCTCGCGCGCGGCATGACGTACAAGGCCGCGCTCGCGGGGCTCGCCCACGGCGGCGGCAAGAGCGTGATCATGCGGCCGAAGAGCCGCTTCGATCGGGTCGCGCTGTTCCGCGCGTTCGGGCGCTTCATCGAGGATCTGCGCGGTCACTACGTCACCGCCGAGGACAGCGGCACCGGCCTCGAGGACATGGAGATCATCCGCACGCAGACCAAGCACGTGACCGGCATCGATCCGACGCACGGTGGCTCGGGCGATCCGTCGCCGTTCACCGCGCTCGGCGTGCGCCGCGGGATCGAGGCCTGCGTCAAGTTCAAGCTCGGCAAGCCCGACCTCAAGGGCGTGCACGTCGCGGTGCAGGGCGTCGGTCACGTCGGCTACTACCTGTGCAAGGAGCTCCACGCATCGGGCGCGAAGCTCACCGTCGCCGACATCGATCCGCACAAGAGCGAGCGTGCGCGGCGCGATTTCGGGGCCGCGATCGTCGCGATCACGGACGTCCCGAAGGTCGTCTGTGACGTGTTCGCGCCGTGCGCGCTCGGTGCGGGCATCAACGACGAGACCGTGCCGCACCTGCAGGCGCCGATCGTCGCGGGCGCCGCGAACAACCAGCTCGCCGAGCCGCGGCACGGCAACGACCTCCACGCCCGCGGCATCCTCTACGCGCCCGACTACGCGATCAACGCGGGCGGGCTCGTCAACGTCGCGCAGGAGGTCAGAGGCTACGACGCGACCCTCGCGCGCGACAAGACGCTGAAGATCTACGACACGATCTGGGACATCTGCGATCGCAGCAAGAAGCTGAACGCGCCGACCTACAAGGTCGCCGACATCATGGTCGAGGAGAAGCTCGCGGCCGTGGTGAAGAAATGAAGGTCGCCGGGCTCCTGCTCGCCACGGCGCTGACGCTCGCACCCGCGTGCGTCCGCTCCAGCACGCACCGCGCGAAGGTCGCCACCCTCACGGCCGAGCATGACGCGACCCGGCAGCGCGAGCGGGGGCTGCAGGACCAGCTCGCGAAGGCCGCGCTCCGGATCGCGGCGCTCGAGGCCGAGCAGGTCGCGCTCGAGCGCCAGGTCGAGGTCGGCAGTGCGATGGCGTCCGAGTTCGAGGACCGCCTCAAGAAGCTCGGGCAGAGCGTCGAGAGCCTCAACCGCGAGAAAGTCGCGACGACCGCCCGGCTCGAGGAGCTGCGCCGCCAGAAGGCGGCCGCCGAGGAGCGCGCCGCCACGTTCCGCAACCTGGTCGCGAAGTTCCGCCAGATGATCGACTCCGGGCAGCTCAAGGTGGTCGTGCGGGATGGCCGCATGATCATCGCGCTCCCGAACGACATCCTGTTCGACTCGGGCAGCACCGGCGTCAAGAAGGACGGCAAGGCCGCCATCGCCAAGGTGGCGCAGGTCCTCGCGACCGTGGCCGATCGGCGATTCCTGGTCGCCGGCCACACCGACAACGTCCCGATCCGGACCGCGCAGTTCGCCTCGAACTGGGAGCTCTCGACGGCGCGTGCCGTCGAGGTCGTGCAGCTCCTCGTGAAGAGCGGCATGAGCCCCAAGGCGCTGTCGGCCGCCGGCTTCAGCGAGTTCGATCCGGTCGCCGCCAACGACACGCCGACGAACAAGGCGCTGAACCGCCGGATCGAGATCGTGCTGCAGCCGAACCTCGCCGACCTGCCGCCGCTCGACGACATCGGGAAGTGACGCGGCGAAGAGTGCGTCGCGTGACGACAACGAGCGCTATGCCACGACGTTGACGATGCGCTGATCTCCTCGCGCGGGCCGCATGCGCGCCCTCGTCGACGGAGAAGCGCTCATCCGGGGGCCTCGGCCCGCGCGGCGCGTCCAGGCACGGTGGATGCAAATCCGCCGAGCAACCACCGTCCGTCCGTGAGGACGCGACATCAAGGAGAACCGACCATGGGCGCGATCGTCGACAAGATCAAAGGCAAGCTGAAGAAGGCCGAGGGCCAGGCCACCGGTGACAAGCTGCGCACGGCGCAGGGCACGGCCACCGAGAAGAAGGGCGACCTCAAGGGCGCCGTGTCTCGCGTCGCTCGCAAGGCGAAGGCGGGCGTTCGCAAGGTGCAGCGCAAGAGCTCGTCGGCGCGCCGCACCCCCTGAGCGGTTTGCTGACCGGCGGCACCGGCTGCGGGTGAGACGGCGTCGCGGGGCGCCGTGACGCGAAGCTCGGGGCCGCCGTTGTGCGGTAGGCTGCGCGCGCCGTATGACTGCACAGCCGAACCGCAAGGGCGACCACATCAAGCGCGTCGCTGTCGTGTTCTCCGGAGGGCCCGCGCCCGCCGCGAACGCCGTGATCTCGTCCGCCGCCATCTCCTTCCTCGAGGATGACCGGCAGGTCATCGGCTTCTTCCACGGGTACTCGAACCTGGCCGACTACCACCCGGTGACGCACCGGCTGCTCCCCGACGAGCACTACCGGATCTTCGACGAGAAGGACCTCAGCGGGCTGCGCAACACGCGCGGCATCGTGATCGGCACGGCGCGCACCAACCCGGGCAAGCTCATCGAGAAGCCCGAGGATCTCGCCGATCCCGCGAAGACGGCCCTGCTTCGCAACGTCTACAACGCGCTCGTCGACCTCGAGATCGACGCGCTGATCTCGATCGGCGGCGACGACACGCTGAAGACCGCGAACTTTCTGTACGAGTACCAGAAGCGGCTACCCGCGGAGGCCCGCCGGGTGCACGTCGTCCACGTGCCGAAGACGATCGACAACGACTACAAGGGCATCGACTTCACGTTCGGGTTCTTCACCGCCGTCGACGTGATGGCGAAGGAGCTCCAGAACCTGCGCGCGGACGCGATCGCGACCAGCAGCTACTTCGTCGTCGAGACGATGGGCCGCAAGGCGGGCTGGCTATCGTACGGGGTCGCGATCGCCGGTGAGGCGAACCTCGTCCTCGCCGTCGAGGACGTCCAGGGCACCCTCGCGACCACCGACCCGAGCTCGGGCGCCAAGCCCGGCGAGCCCCGGCTCTCGCTCGACGCGCTCGTCGACCGCATCATCGACCTCATCCAGGCGCGCGAGCGGCGCGGCAAGCACTACGGCACGATCGTGCTCGCCGAGGGCCTCGCCGAGATGCTGCCCGACAAGGACATCAAGGACCTGCCGCGCGACGAGCACGGCCACCTCTCGCTCGGCCGCATCGACCTCGGCAAGATGGTCGCGCAGATCGTCATGAAGCGGTACGAGCAGCGCACCGGGCGCAAGAAGAAGTGCACGGGCCTCCAGCTCGGCTACGAGTCGCGCTGCGCGCCGCCCCACGCGTTCGACGTCATGCTGGGCAGCCAGCTCGGCATCGGAGCCTACCGGGCGCTCGTCGAGGAGAACCTCGATGGCCACATGGTCAGCGTGGTCGGCCAGCTCGAGCTGTCCTACGTGCCGTTCACCGACCTCGTGAACCCGCAGACCCTCAAGACCGAGGTCCGGCTGATCGAGCGTGGCAGCGACTACCACCGGCTCGCGCGGTTCCTCGAGACCCGCACCGACCGGATCACCGACTGGTCGCCGGGGCGGCGGTTCGAGCGCTGACCGGGCCGCGGCCCGCGCGAGGAGGGCGCGGCCCACATACATGTCACCGTGCGGTCGCGCCGCGGTGTGCCGACACGATGCGAGCCCCCGCGTCGATCGAGCTCGCGGCAGCCCGCGCGTGGAATTCCTGAAGCGCGCGCTCGCGGCGGGTTACGGTACCGCCCATGCCGCACCGTGGCACTCGCGCTGCACCCGTCGTCTGCGTGATCCTGCTCCGAGGCTGGGTGCGGGTCGGGCTGCTCGGGCTCGTGCTCGCGACGGCGTGCTACTCGCCGACGTTGCGGGACTGCACCGTGGCGTGCTCCAGCCCGACCGACTGCGGCGGCAGCCAGGTCTGCGGAGCGGATGGCTTCTGCTCGGCGCCCGAGATCGCGGGGCAGTGCGGTGGCGTGCTCGACGCGCTGCTCGACGGCAACGGTGGCTCCGCGGATGCGCCTGGCGAATCGACGCTGTGCGCGATCGGCTGCACGAACGGCACCTGCGTCGCGGGCGTGTGCGTGATCAACTGCAGTGCTCCCGACTCCTGCGCCGGCGACATCGTGTGTCCCGCGAACCTGCCGTGCCGGGTCGAGTGCGGGGACCGATCGTGCGACAAGAAGATCGACTGCCACCTCTCGACGTCGTGCGACGTCCGGTGCGTCGGGACCGAGAGCTGCTCCAACGAGGTGCTGTGCGGCACCGGGACCTGCACCGTCGCGTGCTCCGGCGCCGGCACGTGCGACAAGCGGATCAAGTGCAAGGAGGCCTGCGCCTGCGATGTCACGTGCGCCGGGGTCGGCGCGTGTGGCGAGACGCAGGAGTGCCCCCTCGGCGACACCTGTCGGCTCGGTGAGGGCTGCAGCTCGGAGCTGACCGGCTGCGACCGCTGCCCGTAGCGCCGGCCCGCTCCCCGTTGGCGCAGGTTGGCGGGTGGGACCGGATGGTTAGCTTGCTCGCGATGATCCGCGAGGACTACCTGATCCGCATGGTGAAGCAGTTCGCCGAGGCGCTCGCGCGGCTGATGAAGCTGCGCGAGGCCGGCGAGCACCGCGCCGCCTTGCAGATCGCGGACGGGCTCTATGACGAGCTCGGGATCTCGCGCGAGCTGGTCGATGTCGTGGACACCCCGACCCTCGCCGGGATGTTGCGCGACCCGGAGCGCATGCGGGCCGCCGCCCAGCTGTGCTGGGAGGAGGGCCACGTGTTCCGCAGCCAGGGCGATCCGCTGACCGCTGCCGTGCGCTACCGCCGGGCCCACGAGCTGCTGCTCGAGGCGCGGGCGCTCGCGCCGCTGCCCGAGGACGACACCGCGCTCTTCGAGCTGTCGCGGCTCGTGCCGGCGTGGCAACTCGACGAGCGGTACCGAGACAGCTAGCCCGCGGCAAGGCGGTGCTTCCTCAGAAACAGGCGGCGGGCAACTGGGAGCCGGCAACGGGCAATGGGGAGGCGTGTGCTTTCCCGGAACAGGCGGCGGGCAACTGGGAGCCGGCAACCGGCAATGGGGCGGCGTGTGCTGTTGGAATCAGGTGGCAGCCGCCGGCTGCCGGCTGCCCGCTGCCCGTCGCCCGTTTCTGAGGAAGCACACGCCCCTTCTTCCCGCCGGTGGTCGGGCCAGCGGCGAGCCCCCCTCAACAATGTGGATGGAGCGCTTGCGCCCGGGGCCGGACGAAAGGACAACCGGGCCCATGAATCGTTTTGCCGCGCTCTCGTTGGCGCTCGTCTGTGTCTCGGCCGAAGCCCGGGCGGGTGTCGAGCTGGGTGGTGTGCTCGGACTCCACATGTTCAACGAGGAGAACGGCCTCGGCACGCCGGATGGCGCGGTCGTCCCGGTCAGCCTCGAGAACTCCGCGCTGTTCGGGATTCGCCTCGGCGTCTACTTCGGCTCGATGCTCGGCGTCGAAGCCGAGGGCGGCATGATCCCCGGCGAGACGCGCAAGGGCGAGGCGATGACGACCCCGCTCGTCGCGGTGACCGCGCTGACGTACCGCGGCCACCTGATCGCGCAGTTCCGCGCCGCGAACCCGGCGAACCGGATCCTGCCGTTCGTCCTCGCGGGCGGCGGCGTGCTGCAGATCGTCAACACCAACAACGCGACGGTCATCGAGGAGGACAGCCAGGTGCTGTTCTACGGCGGCGCCGGCGCGAAGTACCGCACCAAGGACGGCTGGATCGTCCGGCTCGACGGTCGCGTCCTGTTGCCGCCCGGCAACGACGGTCGCACCACCGAGTTCGAGGCGCTGCTCGGCATCGGCAAGGATTTCGGCCACAAGGGCACGGTCAAGCCGAAGGAAGAGCCGCTTCCGCCGGCCGATCTCGATCCGGACAAGGACGGCATCGTCGGCGCGGCCGACCAGTGCCCGAACGAGCCCGAGGACATGGACTCGTTCCAGGACGAGGACGGCTGCCCCGATCTCGACAACGACGGCGACGGCATCGCCGATGCCGCGGATCAGTGCCCGCTCGAGGCCGAGGACAAGGACGGCTTCGAGGACGACAACGGCTGCCCCGATCCCGACAACGACGGTGACGGCGTGCCCGATGCCGCCGACAAGTGCCCCGATCAGCCGGAGACCAAGAACGGCTTCGAGGACGACGACGGCTGCCCGGACGAGATCCCCGAGAAGCTCAAGAAGTTCACGGGCGTGATCCAGGGGATCACGTTCAAGACCAACTCGGTCGAGCTGATCGGCGGCTCGAAGAAGACGCTCGACGCCGCCGCCGCGGTGCTCGTCGAGTACAAGGACGCCAAGCTCGAGATCCAGGGTCACACCGACGACCAGCCGCTCAAGAAGGGCGGCACGTTCACGGACAACACGGAGCTCTCGCAGGCGCGCGCCGAGTCGGTCCGGGCGTACCTGATGTCGAAGGGTGTCGAGGAGAACCGGGTGATCGCGAGGGGCTACGGCCAGACCTTGCCGGTCGTCGACCCGACGGGCCTCAAGGGCGGCAAGCTGAACCAGGCGCGCGCGAAGAACCGCCGCGTCGAGTTCAAGCTGCTCAGTGGCGACGAGAGCGGCGCCGCGC
>JALZOI010000354.1 GCA_030857245.1 Myxococcota bacterium | reverse complement strand
GCGCTCCTCGCCGCGGAAGATGCAACGCCGCCGATGCGTGGAGCGGGTCAGGCGGCGCTCGCGCGACTGGCCGTCGACGGTGCGCTGGACCCGAGGCACGAGGCGCTCTTCGACGGTCAGCTCGCCGGCCTCGCCCTGACGCGCGCGGTCGTGCGTGGGCTTCCGGCGGATCGTCGCGAAGCGTTCGCGCTCGCGCAGGCCCCGACGAATACGCGCCCGATGGCGGTCGCCGTGAGCGCGCTGCAGTTCCTGCAGGCCATCCGGGACCTCGTCGACACGCCCGCGCTCGCGTCGCGTCGCGCCGCGTACCTCGACGCGACGAAGACCCACCACTTCCATCACGTGTACGTCGAGCGCGAGCGCACGCCGATGGTCGCCCCGGAGGTGTCGCGCCCGACGGACGCTGCACGCGGCACTCTGAAGCAGGCGCTCGAGGATCTCGCGAAGGAACGCCGGCTGGCCTCGCTCGGCCCGCTCGTCGAGCGCGCGTGGTCCGAACGCGCCATCACCGTCGACGCGCCCGAGCTCGCGAGCATGGACGCATGGCGCGGCGCGAGTGACGAACGACGCCGCGCGATCGCCGATGACGTCGCGCGGGCGGTCGGCGGAGGCTGCACGGTCGCCGGCATCGAGTCGTTCACCGACGGCGAGCTGCCAGTCGCCGTGCTCGCGATCGGCGAGGAGCGGTTCTCGCTGGTGCCCGGTGGCACCGTCGAGGTGGGCTTCTCCGAGGAGGAGGAGCGTCTTGTGCGGGAGGCCGCAGGGTCTCATGCCGAAGAGGCCGACTACGAAGAGCAGTACGGACACCTGCTCCAGGCGATCCCGTCGATGCGCCCGGTCACGGTCGTCACCGTCGGGCCGCTGCTCGCGGCGCAGTGCCCCGGGACGATCGGCGAGCCGCTCGCGCTGATCGTGCACCTCGAGAGCTCGCTCTTCCGCGCACCGTCGGAGGCCGAGTGGGAGCACCTCGCGCGCGGCGGCCGTCGCGGCGAGCCCACCTTCCGCGGTCCCTCGGTGCCCGACACCGCGGCGTGGTTCGAGGCAACGCGCGATCTCTCGGAGCGCGGCAGCAACGCCTTCGGCATGTGGGAGCTCGGGTTCCACCCCGAGCTGTGCGCGGACGCCTTCCATCCGACGCACGACGGTTTGCCCACAAACGGCAGCCCGCGCATCGGCCCCGGCCCGCGCACGAGCCGCGGCGGCGCCGCGCAGCTCTACCCATGGCAGGGCTGCGGCGAGTGGCGCCTGCTCCTCACCGCGATGCGCGCCCCGCATACGAGCTGGCCTTACGCCCTCTGCGTACGCCCGACGATCTCGGTTCATCTCGGTGCGCCGTAGACTCGACGCAGAGCCGACGCGTGCGGGAGCGAGCCTGTTCGGCGAGGCGCGACGGAACGATCGCACATTGCAGCGGGGACCGTGTGCGACCGGTGTGATCGTGCTCGGCGGCATCGACGCGACCGCGAGTCGCAGCGTGAACGTCTCGATCGAGGAGTCGCGCGGCCCCGAGGCGGGCGCGCACTTCGCGCAGATGCAGTACCCCTGGGCGGCGAACGTGGCCAGCTGCGGTGATCGCGCCGATCGAATGCGCCACCTGCCCGGTCTTCGGCTCGAACGAGCGCGCCTCGCGCGAAGTACTCCTCGTCGAAGGAGGTCCGCCGGGCCGTCACGGCTCGTTCATGACAGGCCCCCGGTAACTCGCGCGGAAGCCACCTCGTGCAAGGGGGCGCCACCCGCGTCGTGCGATGGGTGCTTCGCGGCGGTCGCCACCGTCGATCCGCCGCGGGATTCGCTGGTCGAACCACTCGCGATCGTGGTCGGTCACGACCAGAGCTCGTTCCGGACGAACAACGACGCCGGGCGACATGCGCCGCTCCGCGCCGGGCTCTTGGGTGTCTTGCGATAGGCGTCCAATCAGACGCGTGAAGGGATGGGAAGCGATACCTTCGACCCCCGATGAGCAGCGATGCCGCTTTCGCCAAGATCGCCAAGACCACCGGCTTCGAAGTCCCCGAGCTCTTCCGCCGCATGGTGGCCGACGGAGTTACGACGTACGGCACGTCGCCCGCGGCGTGGAAGAAGACCTGGAAGAAGCGGTCGCTGACGAACCCACCCGCGCTCCTCATGGCCGGGATCCACGTGGAGTGGCTAAAGCCCAAGGACATCGCCGCGCATGAGCGCGAGGAGCATTGGAAACCGAAGCTCACACTCGTCCCGTTCGCGCAGAACGGCGGCGGCGATCTGTGGTGCTTCTACCCGGGCGCGAAGAAGGCGGACCCCACGCCAATCGCGCTGTGCCCGATGGACTCGGACGAGGCCGAGCTCTACGCACCCGATCTCGAGGGCTTCCTGTTTCGTCAGCTGCTGAATGCGTTCGCGGAGATCGATCCGAAGGACGGCGAGTTCACGCCAGCGCAGACAGTGCAAATGGCGAAGGCCGAGATCAAGACGATCACGCCCTACGTGCGCAAGGGCTGGATCGATGTGCTCGATGAGGTTGCGTCGCGTCGCATGAAGACTGACAAGAACGGCTATCGCTCGTTCATTGGCTTCAAGGAAGCGAAGGCTCTCGCGCGCAAGACACTCGGGTACAAGCAGCTCGACGCGACCTTCGTCTACGCGGCCTGAGGCACATCAAAGACCGCCGAGGCGGACCAGGCCTCCGCACGAGCAGCTCGCTGGGAGGTCAAGTAGACCGGGCCCAGAGCCCTGCAGGCGCACCGGCGCCGGCGGGCATTCGCTTCATCGCGAGGCGCTGAGCCGCGGGGTTCTTGGACGTGCCTTGATCGAGCTCGTGACGGATTAGCTGCAGCGGGTGATTCCCCTCGAGCTCGATCATCAGAACGGCGACCGAACCGACAACCGACTCGAAAACCTTCGCATCCTGTGCCCGAACTGTCATGCGCTCCAGGCAACCCATCGAGGCCTGAACAAACGAACGAACCGGCAGCGTTGAGTCGTAGCCCTCGTCGGATTCGAACCGACACTGAAACGAGCTTAAAACGTTTGTCTCTACCAGTTGGACTAGAGGGCCGTGCGGTGAGCTTACCGCGCTTCCGCGCGCTCGGCATGGCGGGCGATCGCGGCGACGAGCACCGGCCACAACGGCCGCGGCAAGTCGTGACCCATCCCGGCGATCGGCAGCCACGTCGCGTCCGGCACCATCCGCACGAGGTCGCGACCCGCACGCAGCGGGAACATCGGATCGCGGCTGCCGTGGATCACGAGCGTGGGCGCCTTGACGTCGCGCAGGCGGGCCTTGCGATCGCCCGAGGCGAGGACCGCGGCGAAGTGGCGGAGGAAGCCGCGGGGCGACATCCCGCGCGCATACGCGAGGGAGCCGATCTCGCGGAGCCGCTCGGCATCGACCGGCCACGCGGTGCTGCCGAGGATCGTGAACACGCGCTCCGCGTGGAGGCCGGCCTCGATCGCGGTCCGGGGAGCCGGCGCGAACAACGCCCGCAGCGCGGATGGCTTCGGCAGGTACCGGCGTCCGCCGGGCGACGACATGATCGACGTCAGCGACCGCACGCGCTCCGGGCGCTCGATCGCGAGGTGCTGCGCGACCATGCCGCCCAGCGACACACCGACGATGTGCGCGGCGCCGAAGCCGAGGTGCTCGATGAGACCGGCGACGTCGCCGGCCATGTCACTCAGCGTGTACGGCGCGGTGATCGGCGCGCCGACGAGCCGCCGCGCGAGCAGCTTCCGGGGGTCGGGCACCGGCGCGTCGACCCGCGAGGACTCGCCGATGTCGCGGTGATCGAAGCGCACGACGCGAAACCCCGCGTCCCTGAACTGCAGGCACAGCGCGTCGTCCCAGAACACGCGCTGCGCGCCGATGCCCATGATCAGGACGAGCGGCTTGCCGCGGTCACCGAACAGGTCGTAGGCGATCTCGACATCGCCGACGTGCGTGCGTCCGCTCTCCATGCGGTCACGGCCTGCTGCTGCCGCTACCGACCTCGACCGTGCCGCTGCCGCGCAGCCCGGGCACGTTGGTCTTCAGGCACGGCGGATCATCGCACTCGTCGTCGGGTTCCGGCGGCGGCTCGGGCGGCTTCGCCGACGTCGATGGATCCAGCGGCTTGACGGCCGCGCTGCCGGCGTCCGTGACGCCGGGACCGCCGGATCCCGCGGCGCTCCCGGCCTCGCCGGGCTCGGAGATCTTGCGGACCACCGCGGCGCCGGCGGCTCCCTTCTCGAGCCTCTCCGTGTACTCGATCTTCTCGCGGTCCGGTACCAGCTCGACGATCGTGCTGCCGTACCCCTTGAGCGACAGCGCGAACTGCCGCGCCTCGTGCGAGCCGGGGAGCTTGAACGTCAGCGGCGTCACGCCGAGCACCCGGCCGCTCGCGACGTCCTTGATCTCGGCGCGGCTCGGCTTCGAGTCGAGCTTGATCGTGACCTGCACCGGCGGTGCGGCCAGCGGTGGCTGCGACGGTGGCTGCGGCGGCGGCGTGGGCATCGCATCGGGAGGCGCGACGGCAGCGGTCGGCGATCCCGAGCGCGCGATCGCGGAGCCGCCTCCCCCGCGGGCGGCGGGCGCGGCACGGTTCGTCAGCAGCACCGCGGCGGCGGCTCCCGTCCCGAGCACGATCACCGCTCCGAGGATCCACGGCAGCTTCGAGCGGCCGCGCACCGTTGCGCTCTCGTCATGCTGCGGGACGCTGAGGCTCCCGGTCCACTGCGTGCGCTGGCGGACCCCCGTGATCGGCGCGGGCGTCGGCGTCGGCGTGGCGAGGACGCGGCTCGTGGTCGACGCGGGGGCATCGACGCTCGCCGCGGGCTGCTGCGGGAGGTGCCCGGTCGATCCCGTTGCCTGCGAGCGAGCCGGCGGATCGCCGCACACCGCGCGCACGGCGTTGCCGAGCTCCTCGATGGTCTGCCAGCGCACGTTGCGATCCTTCTCGAGCGCCTTCGCGATCACGCCGGCGAGCTCGCGCGGTGCGCCGATCCGATCGAACACCTCGGCTGGGATCTGCGGCGGCGCTTCGGTGAGGTGCAGGCTGAGCACGCCCATGAAGTTCTCGGCCTCGAACGGCACGCGTCCGGTCACGAGCTGAAACAGGATGCAGCCCATCGCGTAGACGTCGACCCGATGATCGACGTGCTCGCCGCGGGCCTGCTCGGGCGACATGTACTCCGGCGTGCCGAACAGCATGCCGGTGCGCGTCAGCTTGCGATCGCCCTCGCTGACCTCGGTGAGCTTCGCGATGCCGAAATCGAGGAGCTTCACGAAGTCGGGCTCGCCGAGGAAGTCGACCAGGTAGATGTTCTCGGGCTTGAGATCGCGGTGGACGATGCCCTTGCCGTGGGCCGCGATCAGCGCCGCACAGATCTGCAGGAAGATCTTCTTGCTCCGCGACCAGGGCAGCAGCTGGCCCGCGAGCCGCGCGCGGGCCACCTCCTCGTGGAGATCGTGCCCCTGCAGCAGCTCCATCGCGAAGAACACGAAGCCCTCCGGCGTCGCACCGAAGTCGCTGATGTCGATCACGTTCTCGTGGCGGATCCGCGAGGCCGCCTTGGCCTCCTGCATGAATCGCTCGACGAGGTCTGGCTTGCGCGCGAACTCGGCATGCAAGACTTTGAGCGCGACCTGCTTCTCGAGCAGGTTGTGGGTGGCGAGGTAGACGGCGCCCATGCCGCCCTCGCCGAGCTTGCGCACGATCTGGTAGCGATCCGCGAGCGTCTGCCCGAGCAGCGGATCGACGGTGATCGTCGGCGGCAGGTAGGACGTCGCCGCTGACGAGGTCGCCGGGATGGGCGTCACCGTGGCGGGTGCGGGCTGCACGCTGACAGGCCCCGTGCCCATCTTGGTCCGCTTGTCGTCCACCACGCCGGGACATCATAGCAGAGCAGCCGCGAACCGCCGGGCTCCGGGACCGACGCCCGCGACGGCGCCTGACCGGGCTCGCCGCCTTACGGGTCGAAGAGCTCGGAGGCGCGGATGAACGCCGAGCACACGTGCTGGACGTAGTCGATGCGGACGTTGCGATCGATCGGACTCCCGGGCATCCCGCCGATCCCCGGGCCGATCACCGCGAAGTCATTCTCGGGACGGATCTGCTGGCCCATCGCGTACTGGAGCGCGGCGCGGATCTGGTCCTTGACGTCGTCGTCGGGGTCACCATGGTGGCGCCCGAGCAGGTAGCTGGAGATCATCGCCTCGGTCCGGGAGCCCGCCGGCGTGTTGTAGGGCACGAGGAATGGCGTGAACACGTACGCGCCGGCGAAGTCATCCTGATCGGGGTGCTCGCCGATGGCGCCCTGCTGCTGGCGGAGGAACGTGCCGTAGCCGTGGCAGAAGTTCTTCCACTTCGGGTTCTGCGCGGCGGGGAACGCGGCCTCGGCGGCGATGCACGTCCAGTGCTCCTCGCCGTAGAAGAACCCGGCCATGAAGAAGTCGTACCAGTCGACGAGCCAGTCGAGCCCCTGCTTCGCCGCCTTCGCGTAGATCGGATCACCGGTGATGACGTGCATCCGTGCGAGCGCGAGCGAGGCCTCGCCCGAGTAGTAGAGCAGCTGGGACTTGTCGTCGAACTGCTTGGTCGCGGGATCGTAGAGGTGGCGGAACGAGCCGTCACTGCGCTGGCCATGGAGCAACCAGGCCGCGAGCTTCTTCGCGGTGGGCAGGTAGCGCGCGTCCCCGGTGGCACGCTGGTACTCGGCGAGCGCGACGACGGTCAGGGCCGTCGAGCCCATGTGTGCGACCCGCTCGGTCCGATCCATGACGCAATCGATCTCGGTGCCGTCCGCGAGCTTGCCCGTGCACTTGCCGTTCGCCATCAGCTCCGCGAGGTGCGCGAACGCGCGCTCGATCGGCTCGCGCAGCCACTCCTCCTGCGTGATCCGGTAGAGCTCGGCGAGGAAGTACGTGGTGCCCGCGTGGCGCGGCATGCTGTACGAGGGCCCGCGCGGATCGGTCTGCGCGCCGGTCGCGAGATCGTGCTCGTAGATGTAGCGGCCGTTGGGGGCGAGGTGCGCGACGAGAAAGCGGCCGCCGTCGAGGGCGAGCTCGCGGAGCGCCGTCGAGGTCAGTCGTGGCGCCTCGGGGATCCCGCGGTACAGCCGCAGCGGCGCGGCCGGGCGCTGGGCGACCGGCCGCTCGACGAACGTGTCCGTGCGGAACCGGAACATCGACGTCGGCTCGAGCGGCCCGCTGCGGTTCGCGCGCGCCGCGAGCACGCGCGCGAGCTTGCCGAGATCGGCGCCCATCGCGAAGTCCTGGAGTGCGGCGGAGGGTCGCTTGGTCGTCAGCAGCTTGGTCGCGACCAGCTCGTGCGGCAGCATCAACCAGGTCTTGCCGACGACGTCGACGCCGAGCCCCTCGACGCCGGAGTTGACCGCCATCATCTCGCCGATGCCGGGCATCGCGAGCAGCGCGACGAGCCCGTGGTTCGTGCCGAGCGGTGCGGTGCCGGTGACCACGTCGACCTGCAGCCGCGTCAGGGTACGCTCCGCGGGCGCGAGGGCCTGCACGGTCGGGTTGGCGCGGAG
>JALZOI010000353.1 GCA_030857245.1 Myxococcota bacterium | reverse complement strand
GCTCGACGGCGCTCGGGGCGCGCGCCGCCTCGGCGCCGGCGGGCTTGCGCGCATAGCCGGTGTAGCCGAGCTGGGTCGACCCCGTGAACGTGAACGCGAAGTCGTCGCCGACCCGACCGGTCACGAGCATGCGCCACAGCGGCCACCGGAACCGCGGCCGCGAGCCGCGCAGCACGTCGATCGCGAGGCCGTGCGCGGCGCACATCGCCGCGAGCTCGGCGGGCGTCACGAACAGCCGCAGCACGTGGAGGTCCTGCGGCGTGTTCTTGACGAACAGCTCGACGCCCTTGATCACGATCAGGTTGGCGAGCCAGGTCCGGTTGAACGTGTGAAAGAACAGCAGGCCATCGGGAGCCAGTACCCGGCTGGCCTCGGCGACGAGCCGCGCGGGTTCCTCGACGTGCTCGAGCAGATCCATGGCACACACCACATCGAAGCTGCCCGGCGCGAACGGCAGCGCGGTCGCGTCGCCGCGCAGGTAGGCGACGCTGCCCGTGGGATCGCGGAGCCGTGCGATCGCCAGGTTCTCGCCGGTCGCGTCGAGCCCGACCACCCGGTGGCCGCGCGCCGCGAGGTCGTTCGCGAGCAGCCCGGCGCCGCATCCGAGATCGAGCACGCGGCACGGCCGGCCGCCGAAGCCGCGCGCGAGCTCGGCGGCGATCCAGGGGTTGCGGTGACGGGCCTCGGCGCGGAGCAGCGCGATCGGCGTGTCCTGCGCCTCGTACCAGCGTGCGCCGAGATCGGCGTACCACTCGTTGTTGATCGTCGCCGCCGCGCGGGCCTCGGCGCGCGGCCGCCATACGTTCCAGTACCCGACCTGGTAGCCGAGGAACGCGACCGTGACGGCGAGCTGCACGGCGAGCAGGCCGGTCTCGCCCTGCCACCACAGCAGCCCGAAGGCGCCGAGCACGATCGGGTGCAGCACGAACAGCACCGCGTGGAGCCACTGCTCGCCGCCGCTGCACAGCCGCGCATGCACCGGCTCGTCCTTCGTGACGAACAGCGAGGAGCCGATCGCGAGCGCGACGTAGCCGGGGAGGGCGGCACTCGCATCGCGCGGCATCGCGAGCAACCAGCCGAGGCACAGCACGATCGTCAGCGTGTCGAGCGGGTGGCCGATCCGCTCCCACCGCGGCAGCCCACGCCGGCGATGGAACCACACCTCGTCGACGAGCATCGCGAGCGCCTGCACGCCGACGGGCGCGAGGAGCAGCGCAGGGCTCACTGCTTCTCCAGCAGCACGCCACACACCGTCAAGCCGGGGCCGAACGCGAGGCTCGGGATCACGGTGCCGCGCGGGACCGCGGGATCGTCGAGCAACCGCTGCCAGATGTGCGGCAGGGTCGCCGACGACATGTTGCCGTGATCGAAGAGCACGGCGGCGCTGGTCGCGACCTGCGCCTCGTCGAGCTCGAGCACCTCGCGCACGCGATCGATGATCTTCGGCCCGCCGGGGTGGACGGCGAACGTGCTCGTCTCGAGCGCCGCGATCCCGAGCCCGGCCTGCGCGTAGAGGTCGAGCACGAAGCCGCGCAGCGCACCGGCGATGCGGTCGGGGACGTCGCGCGACAGCGTCATGTGCATGCCGTGATCGCCGACCGTCCACGACATCGCGTCCGCCGAGTCGGGCAGCACGCACTCGTGGATCGCGCGGACGCGGAGCCCGCGCGCGCGCGGGTCGGCGGTGACGGAGTAGCGGATCAAGCCGTCCGCGAACAGGCTCTGGACGACGAGCTGCTCGATGCGGTGGTCCGACGGATCGAGGTGCAGCGAGCACAGCTCGGTGTGCACGACATCGACGCGCCGGCTGATCGCCTGGGTGCGGGTCGCGAGCAAGCCGGCGGCGATCCGGATCGCGGGCGCCGCGGCGTAGCAGCCCATCTGGTACGCGTGCGTGATCCGCGTGGTGGCGCCCCAGCCGCGGCGCGCGACGAGCTTCTGCCCGCCGCTCGGCGAGACGTAGCCGGTGCACGTGACGTGGACGAGGTCGTCGGGCGGGACGACCTCGTCGGCGTACGTGGTCTCGAAGTACGCGTCGACGATCGCGGCGAACAGCTGCGTGCGCGCGGCCGTGCTCCCGCCGTGCGGCAGGCGCGGGATGTCGTAGAGGACGTTGTCGCTCCAGTCGCGGTGATCGACGTCGGGGATCGAGACGCCCCGCCTCGCGATCTTGTCGGGGCGGCACGCGCAGCGGGCGAGGACCCGGGCGAGGCGCTCCTCGAGGGCGATCCGCTCGACGTCATCGAGCCGATCGGCCGCGGCCTCGGCAGCAGCGTGAGCTGCGCTCAACCACGCGAGGATCCGCTCCTGCGAGAGCTCGTAGCGTGGACGCGTCGCGCGGAACTGGGTCAGCACGGTCAGCGGCAGCGACATCGGGGACGCGCGGTGCAGATCCTGATCCGCGACGGGTCGCGATGTGCCGCTCGTCGTGGGCAGTGCGCCGGTCACCTGCGTAGCTCCTTTGCCACGTTGTGCTCCACCGCTACGCCATCGCAACGCTCACGATCGTGGGACGAGCCGAACAGGTCACGGAGGCGTCGGGTTCGCGATGACAGTGGCGCTCGGTTGCGGGGTGGCGGCGCGACGCCTCCGGATGCGAACGGAGATCCCCGGCAGACCGTCGTCGAGGTCGCCGCCGCCGGTCACGACGATGCGCTGCCGCGTCGAGTGAGCCGGCCGGTCGCGATCGCGTGCTACGGCGCGCCGAGCTCGACGACCGCCCAGTGCTCCTGGTGGTCGTCGCGCAGCGGGATCGTGTGGTCGGGCTGCTCGACGCCATCGCACTCGACGCGGTGCACGGTGCGGCCGCCCCCGACGCTCTTGACGTGGATGTGGTGCACGGTCTCGCGATGGCGGTAGTGGACGTCGAAGCCCTGCCAGCCGACGGGCAGGAGCGGCTCGACCCGGAGCCGGTCGACCTCGAGCTTGATCCCGAGCAGCGATTCGAGGATCAGGCGGTACATCCAGCCGGCCGAGCCCGTGTACCAGGTCCAGCCACCGCGACCGGCGTGCTGCGGGTTGGTGTAGACGTCGGCGGCTACGACGTACGGCTCCACCCGGTACGTGGCGATCGTGGCCGGATCGCTGCCGTGGTGGACCGGGTTGATCAGCCGGAACAGCTCCCACGCGCGCTCGGTCTGCCCGGCGGCGGCGAACGCCATCACGGCCCACACCGCGGCGTGCGTGTACTGGCCGCCGTTCTCGCGGACGCCGGGGACGTAGCCCTTGATGTAGCCGGGCGCGAGCGCGGACGTATCGAACGGCGGGTCGAACAGCTTGATGAGGCCGAGCGGGCGATCGACGAGCCGCGCCTCGACGGCCTCGAGCCCTTGCCGCACCCGCTCGGGATCGCCGGCCTTCGACAGGATCGCCCAGCTCTGCGGCAGCGAGTCGATCTGGCACTCGGGGCTCGTGGCGGAGCCGAGCGGCGTGCCGTCATCGAAGTACGCGCGGCGGTACCAGCCGCCGTCCCACGCGTGCGCCTCGAGGTTCTTGCGGAGCTCGGCGGCGTGGGCGAGGCACTGGTCGGCGTACGTGCCCTGATCGCGGTGGCGCGCGAGCTCCGCGAACTGGATCAGCACGTCGTAGAGGAAGAACCCGAGCCAGACGCTCTCGCCCTTGCCCGCATCGCCGACGAGGTTCATGCCGTCGTTCCAGTCACCGGTGCCCATGAGCGGCAGCCCGTGGACGCCGAACCGCAGGCCGTTCTCGATCGAGCGCACGCAGTGCTCGTAGAGCGACGCCTTCTCGAGCGACCGCGTCGGCAGGTCGTAGTAGCTCTCCTCCTCGGCGTTGACCGGCCGGCCCTCGATGAACTCGATCTTCTCGTCGAGCACGCCGGTGTCGCCGATCATCGAGACGTAGCGGCAGACGGCGTACGGCAGCCACAGGTAGTCGTCGGAGATCCGCGTGCGGACGCCGCGGCCCACCGGCGGGTGCCACCAGTGCTGGACGTCGCCCTGCGGGAACTGGTGAGCGGCGGCGCGGAGCAGCTGGTCCCGGAGGAGCGCGGGCTCGGTGTGGATCACCGCGGTCGCGTCCTGCAGCTGATCGCGGAAGCCGTACGCGCCGCCCGACTGGTAGAAGCCGCTGCGGCCCCACATGCGGCACGCCAGCACCTGGTAGATGAGCCAGCCGTTCGCGAGGAAGTTGAGCGCGCGGTCGGGCGTCTGGACGTTGACGGCGCCGAGCGTGCGGTTCCAGTACGCCCAGACCTGCTCGAGCGCCGCCTGCACGGCGCCCTTGCCGCGGAACCGCGTCACGATGTGGCGCGCATCCGCGAGGTCGCGGCCCGAGCCGAACGCGAACACGATCTCGCGCTCCTGGCCATCGCCGAGCTCGACGGCGACCTGCATCGCGAGGCACGGATCGAGGCTGGCGCCGACGCGGCCCGAGAGCCGCGCGCGCGTCATCACGGCGGGGCGGGCGAGCGTGCCGTTGCGGCCGATCACCTCGAGCCGGTCGCCGCTCACGTAGCGCGCCTCCTCGCTGCACTCGAGGAACGCGATCCGCGGCGCGAACTCGTTGCTGTACGGGTTGCGCGCGAACAGGGCGCCGGTCTTGACGTCGACCTCGCTGACGACGTGCGGCGTGTTCGCCGCGCGCTGCGAGCCGAGCACGAGCTCGAAGTAGCCGGTCAGGGAGAGTCGGCGCGTCCGCCCCGAGCGGTTGCGGAGCCTGAGCACCAGGAACTTCACCGGCGCATCGGTGGCCACGAACGTGCGCAGCTCCGAGGCGATGCCGGCCTCGGTGGCCTCGAACACGCTGTACCCGAAGCCGTGGCGCGTGGTGTACGGCATCGCACCGGCGGCAGGCAGCGGCGTCGGCGACCAGAACGTGCCGTCGTCCTCGTCGCGCAGGTAGAGCGCCTCGCCGCTCGGATCGGCGACCGGGTCGTTGTGCCACGGCGTCAGCCGGTAGCCGTGCGCGTTCTCGCACCACGTGTACGCGCCGCCGCTCTCGCTGACGACCGTGCCGAAGAACGGGTTCGCGAGGACGTTGACCCACGGTGCCGGCGTGCGGGACTGGCGGCTCGTCACGATCACGTACTCGCGGCCATCCGCCGTGAAGCCACCATGACCGTTGAACGCGGCGAGATCGGGTCGCTCCATCGCGGGGAGCGCGACCGGCGTGTTGGTCCGCTTGCGATCGACAGACACCGCGAACGGTGCGGGCAGCTCGAGGCGCGGCCGGCGATCGAGCTGCTCGGCGAGCGTGCCCGCCCGGTCATCGATGATGGCGCGGGCGAGCGTCTGCATCAGCACGCAGTCGGCCTCCGACATCTGCTCGCTGCGCCGCACGAAGATGCCGCCGGGCCGATCGACGAGCGCCGCATCGCCGCTCGCATTGATGATGCCCATGATCTGTTCGTGCAGATCCTGGCGATAGCCGGAGGGATCCTCGTTCCAGATCACGAGATCGGCGACCAGCCCCTTGAGCCGCCAGTACGCGTGGCCGCGCACGAGCTGGCGCACGAGCCCGACGTTGTCGCTCGACGAGATCCGGACCAGCACGATCGGCAGATCGCCGGAGATGCCATACGCCCACAGCCCCGACTGCCCGAGCCGGTTGCGCTCGATCACGCTCTTCGGCGCTCGCAGCGCCGGGTTCTGGTAGATGACGTGACCGGCGAGCCGCTCCCACAGCTGGGCATCGGCGGTGGTGGCGTCGAGCCGGCGCTGCACGACCTGGCTCTGCGTCCATGACAGCTCGAGCACGCGCTCGGCGACGTGGCGATCGCGGTACTTGTCGACGAGCGCGATCGCGCCTTCCCGGGTCTCGGAGACGCCGGTCACGATGTGGAGCTGGATCGTCTCGTCCGGACCGAGCTCGACGGTGTTGCGGATCGCGATGATCGGATCGAGCACGGAGCCGGCGCTGTTGCCGAGGTCGCGGCGGTGGAGGGCGGCGGGGTCCACCGGCGAGCGGCCGCGGCCGACGAACGCCATCCGGTCGGTCTCGTAGGTCGTGGCGCCGAGCGTCGCGCCGTGCACCGTCATCAGGTGCATCAACCACGGGGGGTGCTCGCCGCCCGACCGCGGCCGGCGCGTGCACAGGATCGCCTGCTGCTGCTCGAGCAGCTCGGTCTGCACGAACAGGTTCGAGAACGTGCGATGCGCGGCGTCGGCGGCCGGGGTGGTCAGGACGATCTCGGCGAAGCTCGTCAGCTCGATCGTGCGCTTCGTGCGACCGATGTTCGAGATCGTGATCCGCTGGAGCTCGATGTCGTCCTCGGGCGAGACGCTGATCTCGAGGTGGGTGTCGAGGTCCTCGTCGCGCCGCCGGAACTCGGCGCGGCCCTGCGAGAAGATCGCCTCGTAGCTGGTGGCGGGACGCAGGGTCGGCTGGTGCGACGCCGACCAGAACGAGCCGGTGTCGACGTCGCGGATGTAGCAGAACGAGCCCCACGGATCGCGCGTCGGATCTTCCTGCCAGCGCGTGACGCCGAGCTCGCGCCACCGGCTGTAGCCGCCACCCGCGTTCGTGACCGCGACGTGATAGGTGCCGTTCGAGAGCAGGTGGACCTCGGGCGCCGGCGTGCTCGGCGTCGTGAACACCCGCAGGTGGTGCTCGGCATCGGTCGACGTCGTGCGCACGGCGGAGACCTCGGCCGGGTGCGGGAACACCGTCGCCGTCCGCGGCACGCGCTCCTGGAGCAGGAGGTCGGTCGCGCGCAGGGCGGGATCGGCGAGGAACCGCCGCTGCATCGGCCGGTCGGCGAGGACGTAGACCAGCGAGAGCAGCGACATGCCCTGGTGATGCGCCATGTACGAGCGCACGGTGACGCTCTGCTTGCCGGGTGGCACGCGCAGCGGGGTGTAGTCGATCGCCTCGTAGAACCCGTGGCCACCGAGCTGGTCCTCGTCGACGAGCCGCCGGAGGTTCGCGGACGCGGCCTCGGGCGCGACCATCAGCGCCATCGCGCACGCATACGGTGCGATCACGAGATCGTCGGCGAGGCCGCGCTTGAACCCGAGACCGGGCACGCCGAACGCGCGGTACTGGTAGTTGAGCTGGCCGTCGGTCTTGTTGTAGCCGGACTCCGAGACCCCCCACGGCACGCCGTGCTCGCGGCCGTACTCGATCTGCCGCGCCACCGCGACCCGGTAGGTCTCGTCGAGCAGCGTGCCCTCGTACGTCGGCATCACGAGCAGCGGCATCAGGTACTCGAACATCGAGCCGCTCCACGACAGCAGCGCGGTGTGTCCGCCCGACGTAGTCAGCAGGCGGCCGAGGCGGAACCAGTGCTCCTGCGGCAGCTTGCCCTGCGCGATCGCGACGTAGCTCGCGAGCCGCGCCTCGGACGCGAGCAGGTCGTAGAAGCTCGCGTCGAGCCGGCGATCGACGACGTTGAACCCGATCGAGAGCAGGTGGCGGCCGCGGTCATAGAGCAGCTCGTAGTCGTAGTCGCCGAGCTCGCCGCTCTGGGTCCCGAGCCGCCGGAGCTCGAGCAGGCGGGCGGAGGCGCGCTCGGCCGCGAGGGCGACGGCCGCGCGGAGCTGGCG
>JALZOI010000352.1 GCA_030857245.1 Myxococcota bacterium | reverse complement strand
GGCCGACCAGCGCGCCGAGCGCGAGGGCCCCGCCGGCGCCGCGGCTCGAGGAGCAGCAGCCGCCGAGCGTCTGGATCTCGGCCTCCGCGCAGGCGGCGGTGCACGTGTCGCTGCCCGCGATGCCGTCGTCGCAGACCTCGCTGGCATCGACGATGTGATCGCCGCACGTCGGCAGCCGGCAATAGGTGCGGCACGCGCCGGGCACGTTCTCGTTGCCGGGTCCGTCGTCGCACTGCTCGGTCGCCGACTTCACGCCGTCGCCGCAGACCGAGTTGACGTTCGCGACGACGCAGAGGTCGTCGATCTGCCAGCCGCCGAGCTGCAGGCCCTCGTCGGTCGTGAGGTCGAACGCGACGTTCAGCGTGTGCCCGAACGCGTAGCCGGAGACCGAGACGTCGTGGAACCGCCACTCGCGATCGATGTGATGGATCGAGCTCGAGTCGCCCATGTTGGAGTTGAAGTTCACCCACGCGCGCTGGCCATTGACCACGACGCGCGCCTGATCGAAGTGGCTGTCCTCGACGGCGAGCCACCGGCGATACTGGAGGTGGACATCGCTCCACGCGCCGACGTCGATGGGCGGCAGCTGCACGTGGGTCGCGACCTTCGGCAGATAGTCGCCGGCGAGGTTCTGCGCGAGGATGTGGCTGCCCGAGTACGGCGCCGGCGGATCGGTGCCGCCGCCCGCGGGGATGCCCCACGCCCACGGCGACGGCGAGCCATCGCTCGTGCCCGTGGTCCAGCCCTCCGCGAACGGATCGCTGTCGAAGCTCGTGCAGTACAGCGGCACGGTCGTGCCCTGGTACAGCGTGTAGTACGGGTCCGCGAGGTTGTCGGCGAGCGTCAGGATGGAGCCGTCGAGGAACTTCACCTTGGCCGAGTAGTAGGTGACGTCGTCGGTGGCGAGCGGCAGCGAGGCCCAGAACCGCGTCGTGTCGACCGCCGTCATCACGGTCTCGCCGGGCGGCGGCGTCGCGGTGTGGCCGGGCCGCCAGGTCAGCGTGACGCTGTCGATGCCGTCGCCGCCGCACCGCGGCGACAGGCCGGCGAGATCGACGCGGACGACGGTGCTCTTCGCGTTCGCGGTCAGCGGGCCGGGCGCGGTGACGGTGCCGGTCGCGGTGCGCAGGCCGTGGCGGCCGTAGGCATCGCGGATGAAGCACTCGTTCGGCGTCCCGTTCGAGAGATCGCCGTCGTCATCGTCGGCCGCGAGCGCCTCGACCATGCTCGACGGGATCGAGACCGAGCGGCGCAGCGTCGCGACGAACAGCTTGTTGACGAGCGCGAGGGCCTCGGCCTCGGGGCGTGCGGCGAGCAGCGCCTTGCGCAGATCCCAGAACGTGCCGCCGTAGATCAGGCCGGTGTGGTGGATCTCCTGGATGTCCTTGGGCCACGTGTACTCGGACGCGACGGGATCGATGTCGCGGAGCGCCTCGTCGGTGTGGAAGAAGCCGCGGCCCATGCCCGGATCGTTGGTGATGCTGGCGGCGAGGAAGTCGGCCGCACCCTCGCTCATCGCGCCGTCGAACGAGCCGACACCCTCGATGATCTCGGCGGCGTGCACGGCGTGGCCGTACTCGTGGAAGACCACGTCCTCGAGCAGGCCGGTGTTCTGGCACTGCGCGTTGGCATGGAAGAAGTTGATCGACTTGCCGTCGAAGAACGCGTTGCAGTTCTGCGCGATGTTGACGTTGGCGACGAGCGAGGCTTCGAGGCCGACCATGCCGGGGTCGATGTTGGCGCGGACGTAGTCCTTGACCCGGTTCGTCGCGATGAAGACCTGGACCTGCGCGTCCTGCTTCTCGTCGGTCGTCGTGTCCCACAGCGCCACGCCACCGGGCGCGAGCGCGAGGTCGACCGCGGCGAGCCCGCCGTCGACGGCCTTGTTGACGACCGTGACGAGGTCACCGACGACGGAGGTCGTCACCGTGGCCGCGACGTCGGGCGACCACGTGAGCCCGCCCGTCGGTGTCGTGGTCTGCGCGACGCCGTTGACCGCGACCCGCGCGCTGCGCGCCGGTCGATCGACGCGGCCGCGACCGGGGTGGCGATCGACGCTGCGGTACTGCAGCTGCCCGGTCGCGTAGCGGTTCTGCTGGTGGACCGCGAGCACGTTGCCCGACGCCGGATCGACGTACGCGAGGTACCGGCCCTCCGCGCCGCCATCGATCGTCAGCGCGCGGGCGACGCGATAGCCGAGCACGGCGTCGTCCCCGACGAGGGGCAGGATGACCTCGTCGCCCGGCTCGGTGACCTCGGCCACGGGCAGCTCGAGCTCGCGGCGCAAATTGTCGCGCGCGCGGGTGCGGAGCTGTGCGGTGGCGAGCCGGGCGCGCGGCGCCACGACCTTGACGTGGGGCAGCGCCTCGCTGCCGATCACGAACAGCCGGTCACGCTTGAACCGGAAGCTCAGCTGCCCGCCGACCACGCGCCGCCCGCCGGAGAGCTGGAGGAAGCCGACCGAGCGGATGTCACCATCGCTGTGGTTGGAGACGAGGATGAAGTCGCTCGCCTGCGCGCCGGGCGAGAGCAGATCCAGATGATCGGCGATCAGCTGGCGCACGGCGCGCTCGGCGATCGCCGGCGAGGCGTTGGCGCCCGGGATCGCGATCCCCGAGCCCCAGATCCGGTTCGGCACGCTCGTCGCCGAGTCCCACGCGACGCCCCACGTTCCGCCGGCGCGCACCGCGAACCGCGACCACGCCGGCGTGGCCTGCGAGGCATACCGGACCTCGCGCTGCGACCGGAGCTGGCGCGTCAGCCCCGCGGCCGGCATCGCCGTGAGCTCGTCGGCGACGACGCGGCGCGCCGGGCGAGGTGCGACGGCGTGGGCCGACGCGGTGGCCAGGAGGCTGACGAGAGCGAAGCTGCCAGCCCGAGCGGCCGACCGTCGAAGACCCATGGGTCGACCCATCGCGCGATTAGAGCGCATCCGGGCCGATTCGCGAAGCGGGAACCGATGGCGGTCGTGTTCGGGGGATTGGCCAAGGCCGCCAAGGGCCACCAAGGAGTCTGTTCAGCAGGAACCTCTTCCTGGAACCATCCTTGGCGCGCTCGGCGGCCTTGGCCAATCCGGTCGGCGGTCGGCTCCGGTCCGGCTGCTCGGCAGCGGCGGGCTCAGGTCGTCGCAAGGACGAGGTCGAGCGCGTCCTGGCGGCGGGCGCGGACCGCGAGGCCGAGGGCCAGCTGGCCGCGAGCCCGGACCTCGTTGTGGGCTCGCCGCGTCGGAAACCGCGCCGGATCCCAGCCGAAGTACTCGTCCTGAAAAACGTCCACCGCGAACCGCGCCGCCAGCTCGAGGCACACGGTCTCGAGGCCGAGCACGATGGCGATCCGTTCGTCACGCCTCACGAGGCCGCCGGCCACGCCGAGGAAGCCGCGGATCGCCGCCGCGAAGATCGGGAGCTCGAACGCGACCGAACCGGCGTCCTCGCCATGGGGGTTACACCACGAGCGCATCGCGTCGCCCAGCTCGAAGGCCATCGTGCCGAGCCCGACGGTGTCGAGGTCGACGAGGCAGTGGCCACGCACCGGCCGCGGATTGGAGCGCAGCGGCGACGGCAGCACCGTGAACAGCACGTTCGAGATCTTGAGATCGCCGTGGCAGTGCCGGAACGGCGTCGCCGGCAGCGCGGGCAGCGTGAGCGTCGCGTCGAGGATCTCGCGCCCGAGCGCGATCGCCTCCGCCTCGTCGCGGTCGGCCCGCAGCCCCTCGCGTGACGCTCCAGGCCCCTCGGCCGCCGCGACGAGGGCCCGCAGCCGCCCGAGGTGCGCCGCGGTGTCGTGCACGCCGGCACGCGCGAACGCGTAGGTGTGCTCGAGATCGGCGACCGCGACGTGGAACCGACCGACGAGCGCGCCGCCCGCCTCCGCCCAGTCCTCGCCCGGCACGTGGTGCACCGTGATGCCGTCGCTCCAGGTCAGCGCGCGCCAGACCCGCCCCGCATGCTCGACCCAGGCGTCGCCGCCCGTCGTCCGCACCAGCCGCGGCGTCGCCAGCCCGCGCGCCGCGAGGTGGGTCGTCACCGCGTCGATGTCGAGGTTGACCGCGGCACCGAACACCGGGTGCAGGCGCTGCACGACCGCGACCGGCGTGCCGGCGATCCGCACCGCGAAGGTGGTGTTGATCAGCCCGCCGGTGAGCGGTGCGAGCTCGGCCGCCTGCCAGCCGTAGGCGTCGATCACCTCGGCCGGGACCTCGACGGGGCCGGCCCCGGTCACTGGCCGGACTTGATCTCGAGCAGCTCGACGTCGAACACGAGCATGCCCTGCGGTGCGCCGGCCTGGCCCTTGTACGCGAGCTCCTCGGGGATCCAGAACCGCGTCTTGTCACCGACCGACATCACCGGGATGGCGTCGGTCCAGCCCGGGATCACGCCGGTGAGCGGGAACTCGATCGACTGGCCGCGCGTCACCGACGAATCGAACATCTTGCCGTCGGTGGTCCAGCCCGTGTAGTGGACCTTCACGGTGTCGGTCGGCTTCGGCTTCGGACCGCCCTTGCCGGCCTGCAGGACCTTGTACGCGACGCCCTTCGGGCTCTTCTTCGCATCGGCCGGCGGCTTCGCGACGTCGGGTGGGGCCGGGATGTCGCTCGGCTTCGGCGCTGCCTTGCCGTGACCATGACCATCGTCGGCGCCGTGCCCGTCGGCGGGGGGCGCCTTGATCTCGAGCAGCTCGACGTCGAACACGAGCATGCCCTGCGGCCGGCCCGGCGCGCCCTTGTACGCGAGCTCCTCGGGGATCCAGAACCGCACGCGATCCCCGACCGACATCACCGGGATGCCCTCGGTCCAGCCCGCGATCACGCCGCCGAGCGAGAACTCGGCGGGCTCGCCCTTCGCGACCGACGAGTCGAACATGCGGCCATCGGTGGTCCAGCCCGTGTAGTGGACCTTGACCATGTCGCTCGGCTTCGGCTTCGGGCCGCCCTTGCCCGCCTTCAGCACCTTGTAGGCGACGCCCTTCTCGGTCTTCTTCACGTCGCCGGGCGGCTTCGCGACATCACCCGGCACCGGCGGCGGCGTCGCCGTCGCCTTCGCGATCTGCAGGACCTCGAGCTCGTAGCACAGCAGGCCCGGCGGGACGCCCGGCATGGCCTTGCCGCCCGCCGTCATCTTCTCGGCGTCGACCCAGAACCGGATGCGCTGGCCGGCCGTCATCGTGGTCAGCACCTCCTCCATCACCGCCGACTGGCGAAACGGCGGCACGGTCGCGGGACGCTTGCGCATCTCCGTCGAGTCGAACATCCGGCCCTCGTGGTCCCAGGCGGTGTAGTTGAACGTCACGGTGTCGAACGAGCGCGCCTTGTCCTTGCCGGTGCCCGGGCGGACGACGACGTACTTCGCGCCCGACTTCAGCAGCTGCGCGGTGGCCGGCGGCGCGTTGTAGTCGGGCGGCAGCGGCGGCGCCGGGATGACGTCGATCACCTCGACCTCGTAGACCAGCACCTCGGGCGCACCCTCGGGCGCGCCCTTGTAGCCGATCTCCGGGGGCACCCACAGCACGGCCTTCTCGCCCTTCTTGACGAGCTGCATCGCCTCGGTGAACCCGGGGGCGGTGGTCGCGAGGTTGAGCGGCATCGGCTGCCCCCGCGACTTGTTCGTGAAGAACGTCTCGCCGGTGCTCTGGCGCCAGCCGGTGTAGTTGATGAGCACGGTGTCGTTGCGCTGCGCCGCGAGGCCCCCCTCGTTGACCTGCGTCTTCTTGTAGGTCAGGCCCGACTTCGTCTTCACGGCGTCGGCGGGCGGGTTCTTGATGTCGAGCGGAGGCGTGACCTGCTCGGACTTCGGCCGCTCGGGCGTGGCCGCCGAGCCGGAGCCGGTGGCGATCGCGGCGGAGCCGGTCGAGGCCTTCGGTTTGTCGTCCTTGCTGCGCTGGCACGCAGCGAACGAGAGGACGGAGATCGTGGCTACCAACAGTCCAAGACGACGCATAGGCCGCGGGAACATACGGCAGCGGGTCCGTCGGCGCCAGTCGACGGCGGTCGCCACGGTGCGCCGCGCCGGTGCGCCGCGCTCCGGTGCGGTGCGAGCGGGTGATAGGGAGTGCTAGCGAGGCGCCGGCGCGATCGCGAAGGCGGCGGGCGGGGTTCGCTCGATCGCGAGCTTGCGATTTTCGACGAGATCACCGACCACGAGCCGCACCGATGGCACCACGAACGGGCCGCGCTTCGCGGGCATGGTGAACCGCCGCGCGATCGCCCGCACCGCCTCGGCATCGCCCGCGCGGAACCCGCCCACGGTGGCGTCACCCTGGAAGCTCGCCGCCGCGCTGGTCACGGCCGCTCGCTGCGCGCTCGACAGCGCGCCATACGAGACGAGCACCGGCGTCGGGATCGCCGGCAACGCCAGCAGCGACGATGAACCGGCCGGCAGCTCGACGCCCGCGGGCACGACGGCTGCGTCCGCCTTCCCGAGCGAGATCGCCGCGAGCGCCGAGGCCGTGTCGGGAGCGGCCTCGACCTTCACGAAGTCCTTCTCGATGCCGCCGAGCAGCACGTTGAGCAAGAAGTCGCTCTCGCGGCCACCGTTCGCGGGGACCAGCACGCGCTTGCCGCGGAGATCCGCGAGCTGCTTCGCGCCGCGGGCGATCAGCTGCCAGCCCTGCGCGGTGTCACCGCTGCGCACCGACAGCGCGAGCACGGTGTAGCCGCTGGTGTGCGCGAGATAGCTCGCATCGACGAGCGCGACGGTGACGTCGCCGCGCTTCACGGCCGCCGCGAAGTCAGCGGCGCGCGCGTAGACGCGGCCACTCGCGGTGCCGCCGAGCGCCTTCGCCAGGTGCTCGCCGAGCCGTGACGCGAGCTCGACACGACTCGGCGTCGACGGGAACGGCGCACTCGGCGCGAACAGCCCGACGGTGAACGCCTCGGCGTACGCCGGCGTGGCGAGCCCGACGACGACCAGCCCGGCGACGAGGAGCTGCGTCACGCGCCGGCTCACGAGCCCTCCCCGTGGATCCGTTCCTTCGCCTCGATCCAGTCGCCGAGCGGCGCGTACCGCACGCCGGCCTTGCGCGCACGCCGCCACGCTTCGAGGGCGCGCTTGGGCTCGCCCTTGCGCTCGTACGCGATGCCGAGGTTGACGAGCGCCTCGGGAAGCTTGGTCGCGAGCTTGTCGAGCACCGTGATCGCGGCGTCGTACCGGCCGTCGATGACGTCGAGGACGGCGAGGTTGTGCGCGACCTCGTCGCTGCCGACCCGCGCGTTCGCGCCGCGGGCGATCTGCAGGTGCTTGCGCGCCGCGGCGGTCTGCCCGTTGCGATACGCGTCGTGCGCCGCCTCGAGCGCGACGACGCGGATCGAGGTGTTGAGCAGCACGAGCGCCGGGCCGCTCGACTTGCCCGACAGCGCGGTCAGCCGCTCCACCGCCTTCGCGGCGCGGCGGGCGCTCAGCCCCTCGGTGAACGCGATCAGGATCGGCGCGGCCTGGAGGTCGGCCGGCGCGGGGAACGGGCAGCTCTGCCCGCTGACCCCGCGCAGCGCGACGAGCGCAGGCCCCGGGTC
>JALZOI010000351.1 GCA_030857245.1 Myxococcota bacterium | reverse complement strand
CCGAGCGCGCTCGCCTTCGCGCGCTGGCGATCGATCTCGAGCGCGCTGATCAGCTGATCCTTCGCCAGCGGCTCGAGCCGCGCGGCCTCGGCCTGGGCCGCATCGCGCTCGATCTTCGCACGGTTCTCCTCGGCGCGAGCCGCGCTGGCCTGCGCCCGGGCTTGCGCGATCTGCTCACGGGCATCGACGGGGTCGAGCTCCGCGACGACGTCGCCGGCCTCCACGAGATCGCCGACCCGGACTCGCACCGAGATCAGGCGGCCCGCGTAGAAGGCGGCCACATCGGCGGCGTCCGCATCGAGCTCACCGGGGTACCGGCCGCGCTCGGTGATCGACGTACGTTCGGCCTTGGCGACCGAGACCGGCGTCGGTCGGGCACCCGCCTGCTTCGCCGCGGCCGGCTCGTCATCGGACGAGCAGACGAACGAGGCGATCACGAGGGCGGCAGCGACGCCGACGATCGTCCAGCCGAGCCAGGCCCGGCGCCGGCGCGAGCGCTGCGGCGGCGGGTCGTGGGGTGGGTCGGTGGCGGACGTCGAGGGCTGCATGGGTCCGTCGGTCGCGGGATCACTATGCCCCCGTCACCGGCCGGAGGCTGCTCCGTAAGCTTTGCGAAACAATCGAATCTCCTCGCCCCGCCGGGGACCGGGCTACGCCCCGGTGGCGAAGAAGTAGAGCGCCGCGAACACGGCGACCAGCGCCTCCCCGGCGATGAAGCCCGAGCCCAGCGGGACCATGTAGACGTCGGCCTGGCGCTTGTTCACCTTCATCCAGATGGCGCCGAGCACGCCGCCGATGAACATCGTCGACACGACGGCGAACGGCACGAGGATGCCGATGCCGACGCCGGTGGGCGATGGCACCCACTTCTTGATCTTCTTGTTGGACTCGAGGACGGTCAAGATGACGCCGAGGACCGAGAAGATCACGAGGGCGTAGAGCGCCGACGGCGACAGTGCGTCGACGCCGTCCTTCAGGATCTGCGCGAACCCCGACCACTTGTTCGAGATCGGCGACGTCAGCTGCGCCTTGATCGTCTCGCCGGTCGCCGCATCGATCCGGTCGACGATGCCGTAGGTCTCCTTGAACACCGGGTAGATCCACGACACCGCCGCGGCGCCGATCGGGATCGCCATCAGCTGCATGATCGTGAGCAAGCGCGGCTTGGTTCCCACCATGTCGCCGCACTTGTAGTCCTGCATGATCATCTCGGACGACGTGGCGACGGTGCCCGCCGTACCGCTGGCCACCATGTTCGCGCCGATGTTGCCGGGGGCGACCGCGGCGAACAGGCCCTGCATCATGTTCGACAGCGCGCTGATCGGTCCCCAGTTCGTCTCGCCGAGGACGCGGAGCCCGACGAGCATCAGCGGGACCGAGAGCAGGATCGCGACGATCGTCATCCACACCGGCATGCCGAGCATCTCGCGCTGGATGATGCAGAGCGCGATCGCCGAGATCGCGATGCCGGGCACCACGATCGCGAGCGGGAACTCCGAGCCGCCGATCTTCGCCTGGCGCAGGCTCCGGAACGTCTCGACGAGGATCCGCCAGCGCAGTGCGAGCGCGGTGAGGCCACCAGCGACGAGCATGCCGGTCGCCGGCCACATCACCCAGAACAGCACCTCGTTGCGGCGCGGTGCGTCGGTGAACAGCGAGCGCGACGCCTCGACGCCATCGACCACCACGAGCTCGCGGCGCAGCTCGACGCCGTACTTGATCAGGAGGTAGGGCGCGATGATCCAGGCGAGGATGCCGCCGATCATCATGCTGACGTTGATGCGGAGCCCGACGAGCATGCCCGAGCCGATGCTGAGCAGGCTGTACGAGGTGCCGACGCCGAGGTTCGCGAGCACGACGCCGCCGATCAGCGTGTAGTGGGGCTCGAAGCCTTCGGGGATCAGGTCGGTGAACTTGGCGTCCACCCGGAGCGCCATCACGAGCCCCGACAGGAACACACCGGTCATCACGGCCCAGAACGCCGCGAGGGCGTTGCGGCGGACCTCGGCAGTCGCATCGCGCGGTGGATCGAGGACGGTGATCGTCTCGGCGGTCGACAGGCCGTCGACGTACGGCAGCTTCTCGTCGACGATGAAGTGCCGCCGCAGCGGCACCGCCATCAGCACGCCGAGCGTCGCGGCCGCGGTCAGCCACAGGAACGAGGTGAATGGCTTGAGCTCCATCACGAACGGCGTGGCGCTCGTGCGCGTGTTGTGAGCCAGGATGTCGAAGGCGCCGAGCAGCACGCACATGAACGCGGTCTGCGCGGCGCTCGTGCCGGCGGCCTCGACGAGGTTGTTCTGCCAGCGGTCGTAGTGGCGACCTCGGACCGCGAGGTCGATCAGGCGAAGGAACAGGAAGCCGAAGAACGCGGCGACGACCGACACGTTCGGGCCGAACCCGAGCTTGAGGACCATGTACGGGTACGACACGCCCATGATCGCGGCGACGAGCACGCCGCACAGCACGGTCTGCCACGTGATCTCACCGCGCAGCGGCGTGATCCCACCGGGCGGTAGCTCGGCACCGAGCGCCTTCAACTCATCCTTGAGCGCCGCGGCCGTGGGGACCTCGATGTCCTGATCTTCGTGACTCACGTCGCGAGGCATAACACGGGAGGTCGGCGTGTTACCGTCGGCGTCTATGACGGTGAACTTGGTGCTGGGGAGCGCCCAGGTACGGCTCGATGGTCAGCACACCCGGATCTTCGCAGGCCGGGATCCCAGCGCCTGTCAGCTCGCGCATGCCGACGCAACGTTGTCGCGGCGGCACGCCGAGATCTGGCTCGGCGGCGACGGTCAGACGTACATCCGCGACCTCGGCTCGGCCAACGGTTCGTGGGTCGATGGCAAGCCGCTCGGGCACGAGCCGATGGCCCTGCGCGCCGGCCAGCAGGTCTGGCTCGGGCACGTCCCGCTCGGCGCGAGCTGGCCGATCAACGGCAGCGCAACCGTGATGGCGCAGCAGGTGCCCGACGAGCTCAAGGCGCTGATCGCCGCCCGCCAGCAGCAACAGGCGCAGGCCGCGGCCGCGCCGCCGCCGGCGCACCAGTCGACCTCGACCCCGCTGCCCGCCGACTTCGCGTACCGCAAGCAGGGCAGCAACGACAACGGGGTCCTCCTGCTCGCCCTCAAGCAGGACACCCACTGGTGCGGCGCGACCATCGATGGCTACGTCGAGTTCACGGCGACGGATAACGAGAACGTCGCCTCGATCACGGTCGAGCTCGTCGAGCTCCACCGCCGCGGCTCGAAGACCGGCCACGTCTGGGACCGCGTGCTCGTGCGCCAGGGTCCGTGGCGCGCGCAGCATGGCGACATCCTGCCGCTGCCGTTCACGCTCCGCGTCCCCGCCGGCACCGCGCCGACCAGCAAGGACGTCAACTGGGAGCTCCGCGGCCAGGTCGACATCAACTGGGCGAGCGACATCGACGCCTCGATGGCGCTGACGATGCGCAACCAGGACCTCGAGCGGCTGCGCGACGGCATGGGCGCGATGGACTACCGGGTCCAGGACATCGACTCGGTCCCCGCCGGCCAGCGCTTCGAGGGCACGTTCGCCCCGCCCGCGCAGCTCGCGCGCGACCTCGGCGTCAACCGCGTGAAGCTCGAGATCGAGTACCTCGGCGCGAACCTCAAGGTCCGCATGAAGCTCGACCGCAAGGGCATGCGCCACGACCCCGCGCTCGATCAGGTGTTCGAGCTCGCTCGGCTGCGCACGGCGTCGCAGGCCGAGGTCAACGCGACGCTCAAGGCGATGCTCGACGCGCTGCTGCCGAAGCCGTAAGCGACGCAGCCGCGGGCGGCGCCGCCGAGCCGCCGAGCCGAAACGCCAACGAGGCCCACGTCGGGCCTCGCTGCCGTCACGCGGGTGCGTGCCCGCAGAACTGGCTACTTGTTGCCCTTCTTGCGGTCCTCGTCGTCACGACGCTTGCGATCGTCGTCGTCCTTCTTGCGCTGCTCGTCGGCGCGCTTCTTGTCTTCGTCCGCACGCTTGCGCTGCTCCTGCTCGGCGCGCTGGCGGTCGGCTTCCTGGCGCTTGCGCTGCTCGTCGGCCTGCTTGCGCTGGTCCTGGTCGAGGCGCTTGCGGTCCTCCTCGGCGCGCTTCTTCTGCTCGTCCGCCTGCTTGCGCTGCTCGTCCGCCTGCTTGCGCTGGTCGGCCTCGGCGCGCTGCTTGTCGGCCTCGGCGCGCTTGCGCTGCTCCGCCTCGGCGCGCTGCTTGTCCTCGTCCTGGCGCTTGCGCTGCTCGTCCTGCTGCTTACGCTGGTCGTCCGCCTGCTTGCGCTGGTCCGCCTCGGCGCGCTTCTTCTGCTCGGCGTCCGCGCGCTGCTTGTCTTCCTCCTGGCGGCGACGCTTCTCGTCGTCGGCCATCCGCTTCTTGTCCTCCTCCTCGCGGCGACGCTTCTCGTCCTCGCCGCGGCGCTTGTCCTCGTCGGCGCGCTTCTTCTGCTCGTCTTGCTGCTTGCGCTGGTCCTGCTCGTAGCGCCGCTTGTCTTCCTCGGCGCGCTTGCGCTGCTCGTCCGCCTGCTTACGGGCCTCGCCCTCGGCGCGTCGCTTGTCTTCCTCGGCGCGCTTGCGCTGCTCGTCCGCCTGCTTGCGCTGGTCCTGCTCGGCGCGCTTGCGATCCTCCTCGGCGCGGCGCTTGTCCTCTTCCTGCCGGCGGCGCTGCTCCTCGGCCTGCTGGCGCTTGTCCTGGTCGAGGCGCTTGCGGTCGTCCTCGTCCTTGCGGCGCTGGTCTTCATCGGCGCGGCGCTTGTCCTCGTCGGCGCGCTTGCGCTGCTCGTCGGCCTGCTTGCGCTTGTCCTCGTCGAGGCGCTTGCGATCGTCGGCTTCCTTGCGACGCTTGTCGTCCTCGACCTTGCGCAGCTCCTCGGCGCGGCGGCGATCATCGTCAAGCTTGCGCTTCGCGAGCTCGTCCTGCTGCTTCTTGTAGGCCTCGGCGCGCTCGCGCGCCTCACGCTCGCGGATCTTGCGCTGGTCGTCCTGCGCCTTCTTCTGCTGGTCGTCGAGGCGCCGCTTCTCCTCCTCGAACTTGCGGCGATCCTCCGCGAACTTGCGGCGCTCGGCGTCATCGGCCGCGCGGCGCTGCTCCTGCTCCTCGAGGCCGCGGCGGCGCTCCTCGAGCTTGCGCTGATCCTCCTCGCGGCGGCGGCGCTCGTCCGCGATCTTGCGGGCCTCGTCGGCCTCGCGTCGGCGCTGCGCCTCCTCGAGGCGAAGGCGGGTTTCCATGTCGCGCCGGACCTGCGCCTCGCGGGCGCGACGCGCGTCCCACTGGCGGCGCTGATCGCGGACGCGGCGCTCGGCGTCGCGGCGCTGATCCTTGTCGTAGCGACCGGCCTCGGTGAGATCGATCGCCTCGCGGCGCGGCTGCACGCGCCACCGCTTGAACCACTCCTCGTCGGGACCGGCGACCCACGTCTGCTTGCGGTGCCGGTTGTAGCGCTGGAGCTGGAACGTCGCCTTCAGGTAGCGCGGCCAGTCGCTCGTCACGTAGTGGCGGCGGATGTCGCGCGACGCGAGCTGCGACGCGGGCACGAACCGCCACTGATCATCGGGGACGTAGGTGTCATCGGAGTAACCCATCGGCGCCCAGCCGACCCAGGCATCACCGACGCGCCACTGCACCCAGGCCGGACCCCACGTGGTGTCCGGACGCCAGACCCAGCGATTGACCCACAGCCAGCGACCGTAATGATCGGTGGCCCAGCCGAACGGATCGGCGGACACCCAGGTCCACCCGTAGTCCGTGTACTTCCAGTGGCCGTTCGAGTACGGCGTGTAGCCCTGCTGCGACGGCGCGAACACCCAGCCGTAGGTCGAGTCGTCGTACCAGGTGCCGTACGGCTGGAGCTGGTCGTAGAACACCTCGATCGCGGGCACCTCGCTGCCGCCGACATCGGCGCTGATGTCGAAGTAGACCGGGCCGATCGGCGGCTGGTACGCGGGCTCGGTGCTCGGCGGCGGCTGGTACGGCTCCGGCTCGGGTGGTCGCGACGGCTCGGGAGGCTGCGTCGGGTACGGCTCCGGCTGGGGCTGCGGCTGCGGCTGGCCATTCGGTGGCGGGTAGTACCCGTACTGGGGCGGAGGACTGTTCGACGGCACGCAGCCGGCAAGGAGGAGGGAGGCGAGCCACTTTCTCATTCGCATGAACGGGCACCTTTCGACGGGACCAGAGGGTGAGACGGCCGCCCCCGCCCGGCATTCATCCATCATATCGCTTAGCGTCGAGCGGTGCGCACGCTGCGGCTGCTCGAAGTCCACCGTGGGGCTAATTGCCTCGTCGCCTCCTGCGCGCTCGCAGACCTCCGGTTCCACGTCACGATCTGGTACGCGGACCTCGACTTCGACCAGCTCGCGCGGGACCACGGCGACGAGCTCGTCGAGCGACTCGCGGTCCACATCGCGCTGTTCCAGCTCAATGCGGCGTGCAGCCTGCGCCCCGACACCATCGAGCTCGGCCGCTACGCGCGCTACCTGACCGAGGACCTCGCCACCGTCTGGCGCACCGTGTTCCGCAACGTGTGGGCGCAGTGGCGCTACGAGCATGATCTGCCCGCATACGACGGGCCCGTCTTCGTCGAGCCGTTCGCACCCGCGCCCACGCCGGTGCGCGTGGCCGACGGCGCGGTCGAGCTCCTCGCTTTCGGCGGTGGCGGCAAGGACAGCCTCGTCGCCGCCAAGCTCCTCGAGCGCGCCGGCCTGCCGTTCGCGACGCTCGGCTACTCGCACTCGATCTACGGCGCGGCCGCGCCCCAGCACGCGCTCCTCGATCGCGTGGGTGCCGCGACCGCTCGCGTCCGCGCCGAACGGCAGTGGATCCTCGATGATCTGCTCGACGCGCCGGTGGCGAGCCTGCGGCCGGATCTCGGTGCGAAGTACGTGCTCGCCGCCGAGACGCCGGCGTCGGTGTTCGCGGCGCTGCCGTTCGCGCTCGCGCGGGGATATCGCGGCCTGATCGTCGCGCACGAGCACAGCGCGAATGCGTCGAACCTGACGTGGGCGGCGACCGGCGAGGCGGTCAACCATCAGTGGGGCAAGGGCTGGGCGGCCGAGCAGCTGCTCGACGGCTACGTGCGGCGCGCGCTGCTCGCCAACGTCCGCTACTTCAGCGTGCTCCAGCCGGTGCACGACGAGGTGATCTTCGAGCTGCTCGCGCGCGACGCCGCGCTCGCGCCGCTCACGCACTCGTGCAACATCGCCAAGCCATGGTGCGGCCGCTGCGCGAAGTGCGCGTACGTCTGGCTGCAGATGGCGGCGCACCTGCCGCGGGAGATCGTCGCGGCAACCTTCGGCCGCGACGTCGGCGAGGACCCCGCGAACGACCTCCACTTCCGCGAGCTCCTCGGCCTCGCCGAGCACACGCCGTTCGAGTGCGTCGGCAGCGCCGGCGAGGCGCGCCTCGCCCTGACGCTCGCGATCGCGAACGGCGCTGTCGGGCCGCGTCTCGCCACCTACGCCACCGCGGTCGGGCCCGTCGACATCGCCACCCTCGCGCGCCCGCTCGGCGAG
>JALZOI010000989.1 GCA_030857245.1 Myxococcota bacterium | reverse complement strand
GGCGGGGCGTCGGCGTCCTTCGAGCACGCGCCGAGGCCCGGCCCCGCCGCGACAGCGAGAGCCAGGCCGAGCCGGCCGATGACGGTGAGGGGGCGAAGGTTGCGCATGAGGCTGGCTATCACGTTCCCGAGCCCGAGCCCGCTTGCGAGCCGCTGCCACCGCCGGGCGGCCCGTCCGCGATGAACGGCGGCAGCTCGACGGGCACGCTCGCGGTCTGGGCGGTCGGGCTCGCGGCGACGGTGAGCTGCTTGCAGAACGCCGGCATCGCATCGCCGTGCCGCTCGGCGTAGCCCATCGCGGCCATGCCCTGGACCTCGGCGGGGTAGGGCACCACGCACGCGCTGTACGTGCCGGGCGCGACGTCCGCGAACCGCGCCGGCTCGCCGCGCCGGACGATCACCCACTGCGATGCGCCCGGACCGGCCGCCGCCATCTTGAGCCCGAGCTCGTTCATCGACCTGGCGGTGATCACGCCGGACGCGAGGTAGACGCTCGCGACGCCGACCTTGCCGTTGCTCGCGACCGCGGTGACGTCGAGCGTGACCGAGCCGGGCTCGACGGAGAGATCGATCGTGACCTCCTTGCCGGGCGGCACCTCGATCTGCTTCGAGTAGAACTTCATGCCGGTCATCGGCATGCCGAGCGTCGCCGACGCCTTGTAGATGTCGGGCGCGAGGCGATCGAAGCGGTAGCTGCCATCGGGGCCCGAGGCGACCGAGTAGATCGCGCCCGGCGTCGTCGTCGACTGGCACGTCACGAACACGCCCTCGGCGGGCTTGCCGCCCTGCCGCAGCACGCCGGTCAGCGCGCCGAACTTCTCGAGCGCGAGCGTCAGCTCGGTCTGGCCGGGGAGCAGCGTCGGGAGCCGGATGCCGCGCGAGCGCCCGATGGACTCGTGCTCGGCGACCACCGTGACGTCACCGGGCCCGAAGCCCGCGATCGAGAACGCGCCGCTCGCGTCGGTGGTGTCGGACTTCGTGCCGGCTCCCATCGGTCCGAACTGCGCGGAGCTCGAGGTCCCGTTCCCGAAGATCAGCCGGCCCGCGAACACCTTGGCGCCCGGGACGGGCCGGCCATCGGCGACGACGTGGCCGCCGATGCTGCGGCCCTTCTCGACGGTGATCGTGCCGGCGTCGGCGGTCTTGCCGGACTCCACGGTGATCGTCACGGCGCGGGTCTGGAAGCTCGGGCCGCGCACCGCCAGCTCGTACGGCTGCGGCGGCAGGCCGTCGAGCACGAACGTGCCGTCGGCGTTGCCCACCTGCGAGGTCATGCCGACCGCGACCGAGAACACCGACGGCGAGGAGCCGTCGGCGAGCGCGACCTTGCCCTTCACGCCGCCCTCGGGCGGCAGCACGATCCGGACGTTGGTGTCGCCGGTCTTCGCGGTCTGGCCATCGCCCACGCCGGGGCCGCGCCGGCTGCGACTCGATGCCGGCGCGGCCGATACCGTGTACGAGCCCGGCGCGAGCCCGGCGAGCTTGAACGTGCCGGCGCCGTCGGTGAGCGCCTGCGGGAAGCCGCGGAGGCGCCACTGCGAGAAGTCCACCGCGGTGCGGTTATCGGCGAAGCTGGGGCCGGCGGTGACCTGCACGCCCTCCATCGGCTGGCCCGCGGGATCGACGACGACGCCCGCGATCGTCCCGGTGACATCGATCGCCAGCGTGACGTCGGTGACGTCGCCGCGCGTGGTATCGACCGTGATCGTCTGCGACGCGCCGCTGTCGTGGAGCGCGACCGCGGCGAGCTCGCGCCGCGGCAGCCCGCGGAGCTCGAACGCGCCCCGGGCATCGGTGTAGGCCTGACGCGGCGGCGCGAAGATCATCGCACGCGGGTTGCTCTGCACGCCGATCCGGACGCGCGCCGACGGGATCGGCTGCTTGCCGGCATCGACGACGACGCCGCGCACGATCGCCGCGGTCTCGACGGTGATCACCACGTTGGCGCGCGGCAGCTTGCCGTCGAGCGTGATCAGCGCGGACGTGCCGGGTGCGTGATCGGCGTGCGTGGCGACGAACCGGAACGTCCCCGCCGGCATCGCGTCCAGCGTGAACGCGCCGTCCTTGCCGCTGACCGCCGCGTCGTGGCGCGAGCTCGCCTGCTGGCTCCAGTCGGAGGCGCCGCTGAACCGCACGTGGGCCCCGGTCACGCCCGCGCCGCCCTCGTCGACGACCCGGCCGCTGACCTGCGCGCCCGCGGTCAGCGTCAGCTGGGCTGCCTCGTCACTCGCGCCGATCCCGAGCCACTGGAACGTGCGCGCCATCCCGGGCGCCCAGCCCGCGAGCTGGTAC
>JALZOI010000027.1 GCA_030857245.1 Myxococcota bacterium | reverse complement strand
ATCCAGGCCCGCACAGCCCGCGGCGCGCGCGGCGCCTGCCACGCGGCGAGCAGCGCGAGCGTGCCGAGCGCGAGGAACGCGGGCCCGGTGTGCTCGTTGCACATCCCGGCGGCGACCCCGAGCACGAGCAGCGCCGGCGCGCGCCACCACCGCGCGGCTCGCGGCGTCTCGGCGTGGAGTCGATAGGGCACCAGCCACGCGAGGTTGAGCACGAGCCCGAACAGGTAGTTCCCGGTGAACGGGCGGTAGAACAGCATCGCGCCGATCTGCGGCGTGCACGCGGCGACCACCGCGGTGACGGTCAGCGCGACGAGCGCATCGTCCGCGCGCCGGACACTCGGCCAGCGTCCGAGGGCGAGCGTGGTGAGCAGCCCGAACATCGCGAGCTCGAGCAGTGGCGTCACGATCACGTGGAACGGGCCGGGCGCGTACATCAGCAGCGTCCAGGTCTGGCCGAGCCGCGGGTTCGAGCCGAGCCAGCCGTCCTTGACGTACTTCGCGAGGCGACCGGGATCGAGGTCGTTGAGCACGTACCAGTACGTGTTGCCCCAGCCGTCGCGGGTGACCGGCTCCCACCACGTGCAGAGCACGAGGACCAGCCACACCGGCAGCACCAGAGC
Source organism: Myxococcota bacterium (assembly GCA_030857245.1). Taxonomy (GTDB): domain Bacteria; phylum Myxococcota_A; class Polyangia; order Haliangiales; family Haliangiaceae; genus JABFXX01. Next base: position 23,191 of record JALZOI010000027.1, on the reverse strand, counting down.
CGCCCACCACGAGAGCCCGCGGGACACGCCGTCACCTAACACGTCTGTAGCTCAGATGCGAAGGCCGACCCGCATCCGGACGAGCACGCGCAGCAGCACGGCCGATGCGAGCATCGACGCGGTCGTCGCGAGCGCCGCGCCCTCGAGGCCCAGCCCCGGGATCAGGAGGACGTTGCCGGCGACGTTCACGACGAGGATGCCGAGCACGTAGATCGTGTACCAGCCGGGCTGGCCGGCCATCAGCAGCAGCTGGTTGAGCGGCAGCCACGGGCTCGCCACCGCGAGGCCCGCCATCATGATCCCGAACGACAGCGCGCCATCGATGAACGTCGCGTCGCCGATCATCCACGGGATCACGAGCGGGTACGCGACGGTCCCCAGCACGCACGCGGCGATCATCAGCGGAACGAACCACCGGCGCATCCGCCGCGCCAGCGCCTCGACCTCGCGGTGCTCGCCGAGCCCGAGCTGGCGCGCCATCACCGGGTTCAGGTTGTTCTGGAGCACGACCGCGATCTGGATGACGCCCTCGTAGAGCGCCGAGGCGAGGCTGTAGATCCCGACCTGCGCGTCGGGGAGCGCGACGCCGAGCAGCCACACGTCGATCTTCGAGTTGATCTCGAACGCGAGCGTCGCCATCACGCCGCGCGCGCCGAAGTCGAGGTGGCGCCGCGCCCAGATCGCCCAGCCCTCGCCCTCGAACCGGCGCACCGCGCCCCGCCCCACGGCGACGGTCGCGAACAGCTCGACGATCATCACGAGCAGCAGCACGCCCTCCGTGAACGTCCAGATCACGGGCAGCTGGTCGGCATCGAGCTCCCAGATCCGCGCGATCACGAGGCCCACCCCGATCAGCGCGTAGCGCAGCGACGTGTACAGCGCGAAGGCGCGCATCCGGCGCAGCCCGTTGACGACGCCGAACAGCACCTTGTTGATCGCGAAGCAGAACACCCCCGGGGCAGCCCACAGCATCCCCTCGGCGACCGCGTCACTATCGAGCAGGCGCCCGATCGGCGCGCGCAGCACGACGAACAGCGCGGTCACCGCGGCGGCGAGCAGCACGGTCGGGATCAGCGCGCCGACCACCACGACGGCGACGCGATCGCGGTCGTCGGGACGCTCGGCGATCGCGCGCAGCACGGCGTACTGCAGCCCGCACGCACCGAGCACCGCGAACGCGAAGAACGGGATGGTGACGAGCGTGAACGAGCCGAGCGCCGTCGCCCCCCACCAGCCGCCGACGAGGAAGTTCAGCCCGAGGCCGACGACCCCGAGCAGCACGACGGGGATCAGATTCCAGCCGATGTCGCGTCGGAGCCTGCGTTGCTCGGAGCTCGGCTGTCCGTCGGTCACGCGGGGCGGAACTTACACGGTCGCGTCACGCCGGCAGCACCGAAATTTTGCCTATATTCGCGACGGCGTGGCGAGGCTCACCCGGGTCCAGGAGATGGCGCAGCGTGCCGGGCGCGCTCTCGCCTCGGCACCACCGTGGAGCGTGCTCGGCGCGAGCTGGCTCGTGCTCGTGCTCTACGCCTTTCCCGGGCAGCTCACGCAGGACTCGTTCGATCACCTGATCGAGGCGCGTGCGGGGGTCTACTCCGACAGCCACCCGCCCGTCGTCAGTGCGTTGTGGCGATGCGTCGACCGGGTGATCGCCGGGGCGTTCGGCATGCTCGTGGTCCAGAGCGTCAGCTTCCTCGGCGGGATCTACCTCGTGTGTCGCCGCATGCTGCCCACCGCCCGGCACGCCGCGTGGGTGGCCGCCGGCGTGTTCGTGTTCCCGCCCGTCATGATCCCGTTCGCGGTGATCTGGAAGGACTGCCTCATGGCGGGCTTCCTGATGCTCGGCCTCGGCCTGCTGCTGTCACCGCGGCGCGCCCTCCACCATGCCGCGCTGGTGGCGCTGTGTGCCGCGACCGCGGTCCGCTACAACGCGCTCGCCGCGACGCTGCCGCTCGTCGTCGTGCTCTGGCAGGGACGGCCGGAGCACGACCGGATCGCGCGCTATGCGCTCGCCTTTGCGGCCTGGCTGGCGATCACGTTCGCGGCTTTCGGGCTCAACCGCGCACTCACCGACCATCCGATGTTCTTCTGGCACTCGTCGCTCGCGGTCCACGACATCGTCGGGACGCTCGCGCATATCGACGACGAGCTCCCCGATGCCGAGCTTGTCGAGCTGTTCGCCGGCACCGAGCTGCGGATCGCGGAACGCATCCACGCGACCGCGACATCGCTCTATGACCCCGAGAACTTCCTGCCGATCGTGCTCGGCGAGCGCGCGCTGTGGACGCTGCCGATCACCGGCGTGACGCCTGCGCCCGCCGCGCAGCGCGACGCGATCGCCCGTGCGTGGCAGGAGCTCGTGACCACGCATCCCGGCGCGTACCTCGCGCATCGGGCCGGGGTCATGAGGCGCGTGCTCTGGTTCTCCGGAACGCGGCCGTTCGCGATCCCGTGGCGCGGAGTGAAGTATCCGGAGCTCGCGCACGGGCTCGGGGTAGCGACCGGCTGGTCCCACCTGCAGCTCCGCATGACGTACTGGATGAAGCGGCTCGATCGTGCGCTGCCCATCTTCACGCCGTGGCTGTGGCTCGTCGTGTGCTGTGCGCTCCTGCCGCTGACCCGCCGGCACCGCGACGTGTTCGCGCTGCTCGCGAGCGGCGTCGCGATCGAGGGCTCGCTGCTCCTGCTCGCCGGCACGCCCGACTACCGCTACTCGCATTGGATGGTGATCTGCGCCGTGCTCGCCGTGATCGTGCTGACCGCGAGGCGGGCGCGTCAGCCGGCCTGACGGGTCGCCGCGACGACGAAGCACGCCTCGGCATCGCACGCGAGCACCCAGTACACGCCGGTGCGCCACGGGACGTACTGCAACCGCTCGCCCGGTGTCCCGAGCCGCCGCGGCGGGTCGCCGATCCGGAGGATGTAGATCTCGTACGGCGCTGCGGCGAGCGCCTTCGAGAGCACGATGTCGCGGGTCTTCCCCTGGGTCTTGCGCACGATCCGCGCGGTGTACGCTTCGAGCCCGCCGGCGTCCCAGCGCGACAGCAGCAGGGCGTCGCGCGGCAACGGCGGCCGCGCGCCGGCGAACGCGACCCGCAGCTCGAAGCTGTGGAGCCGGCCCGCCAGCTCGGCGTGCAGCTGATCGATCGACGCCGCGGTCGAGCGATGGATGCCGGCGATGTCAAACCCCTTCGCCGCGCCGAGATCGAACGTCGCGTGTGGCCGCTCGGCGTCGCTGCGGGCGGCGCGGTACACGGGGACCAGCTGGACGCCGGCCATCCCGAGCGGCTTGTCGAGATCGGGGCCGCGGAACGACACCCGCGCGAGCGCGAAGTACTTCGCCACGAGCTCGCGCTTGCGCAGATCGCGGAAGTCGTCGCCGATGTACCACCACGACTCGCCGACCTGGTCGAAGGCCTCGATCGTGACGCTGTCCCCCGGCCGTGAGGCCTCGAGCACCGCCATCCGCGCCGCACCCTGCTGCGCCACCGCGCGATAGAGCGGGATGGTCCGGAAGCCGGCGTAGACCGACGCCGCGAGCGCGAGCACCACGAATGGCGCGAGCCGGCGTGGCGTCACGAGGACGCGGTCGGCGATCGCGAGAAGGCCGGCGAGCAGCAGCGCCATGCTCACGAGGTGGAACCGTGAGCCGAGCTTGGGCGACACGAAGAGGGTCGCGGCGATCAGCGTCCCCGCGAGCAGGGAGAGCGCGATCACGCGCACGGCCGGGCCGAGCTCGCCGGGGCGCTCGCCGGGCTCGGCGGCCGACCGCGTAGCGCGCTGGACCCCGGCGACGAGCACGATCACGAGCAGCGCGAGCAGCGGCGCCGCATAGGTGAGGTAGTCGCGCAGGATGTCGAGGTTGCCGGCGATGCCACGCTGCACGAGCCGCATCGGCAGGCTGACCTGCTGCGCGAGCTCGCCGTAGCGCTCATCCTGGCCCGGCGCGAAGAACAGCGCCGCGAACCCGGTGACCACGCCGAGGAAGCCCGCGAGCACGAGACGCGGCTGGTGGCCCCGTCGCCGCAGCCACCACGCATGGCCGAGCAGGAAGGCGATCAGCGTCGGGCCGACGTGCTCGTTGCAGAGCCCCACGAACACGCCGGCGATCCCGAAGAGCACGCAGCGCAGGGGCGACGCATCGCCGGTCGGCATTCGCCGCAGCGGCACCAGGAACCACAGCTGGAGCGCGGCCGTGTAGATGTAGTTCGCGCTGTACGCGCGGCAGAACATGTTGCGGCCGAGCTGCGGCAGCACGAACCAGCCGAAGCCGATCGCGATCGTCCAGAGCGCGAGATCGCGCGGGCGCCGCGGCCACCGGCCGAGTCCGAGCACGGTGATCGCGAGCGACAGCGCGACGTAGGCGAGCGGCGTTGCGAGCTCGGCGAACCCGTCGAGCTTGTACGTGAGGTACGTGAACGCCTGCCCGAGTCGCGGGTTCGAGGTCGTGTACTGCTCCCACCAGAACTCGAAGAATCGCCCGGGCGTCGCCGGCTGCGCGCCGCTATCGACCGCCACGTTCCAGGCGTCGAAGGCGAACGGCTCGTGGTGGATCACGTAGCCGACGTGCACCGCGGTCGCCGCCACGTAAGCGACGAACAGCGCGACGAGCACGCGGGACCACGGCATCGTGCGCCGAGCTTACGACGCTACTGGCCGATGCGCGGCAGCGGCGGCGGCTTCGTGGGCTTGGGGAGCTCGCGGCGGGGCGCTGGCTTCGGTTCCTCGGCGGCGACGGCACCGGGTAGACCGGGCGCCCCCGCCACATAAGGCAACGTGTCGACGGTTGGGACCGGCAGGACCGCCCCTGGCTGCGCTACCGGCGCATCGCCGAACCCGAACTTCTGGCCGACCACGAACAGCGGCCGCCCCTTGGCCTCCTCGAAGATGCGCGCGATGTACTCGCCCTGGATGCCGTTCGAGATCAGCAGCAGCGCGTTGAAGAACAGCACCACGATCAGCAGCGACGCATAGCCGGGCGCGTCGATGCCGAAGAACAGCTTCTGGACGACCGTCACCGTCAGGTACGCGAACGCGGCGAGCGCGGCCACGATCCCGACGTAGGTCCACATCTTGAGCGGCGCGGTCGAGAACGAGAACAGCCCATCGAGCGCGAACCGCCACAGCTTGAAGAAGCTCCACGTCGACTGCGTCTCGTTCGCCCGCACGTTGGCCTGGAACTCGACGGCGGTGACCTTGAACCCCGGCCACGCGAAGATGCCCTTCATGAACCGGTGCCGCTCGGGCATCTGGTTGATGACGTCGATGATCTTGCGATCGATCAGCCGGAAGTCGCCCGCGTTCGCCGGGATCTCGACGGACGTCATCCAGCGCATGACCTTGTAGTAGGCCCGCGAGGCGCTGCGGCGGAGGAAGCCTTCCTCGTCGCGCTTGCTCCGCACGCCGAGCACCATGTCGTAGCCCTCGCGCCACTTCGCGACGAACGCCGGGATCAGGTCGACCGGATGCTGGAGATCGCAGTCGATCGGGATCACCGCCTGCCCGGTCGCATGCGCGAGGCCGGCCGAGAGCGCGATGTCCTTGCCGAAGTTGCGCGCGAGCCCCACGACCTTGATCCGCGGATCTTGCGAGGCCGCGGCCGCGAGCATCCCGAGCGTGTTGTCGCGGCTGCCGTCGTTGACGAAGATGAGCTCGAACGGCTCGCCGATGCCCTCGAGCACCGGGATGATCGCCGCGATGAACGCCGGCAGGTTGCGCTCCTCGTTGTACGCAGGCGCGACGACGGAAAGCACCGGACCCATGGAGCCCCTTCTAGCATGCCGGCGGCTCCGGGTCGCAAGCCGCAACTCCGGTCACGGTCGCGGTCCCGCGATGGTCGCTGCGGCCCCCGTCGCCGGCGGGGTTCTGATCTTGCCGGCGGGAGGGCCCCGTGCCTATAAGATGGCCGTGGTGCAGGACCAGACCTGGGTGGTGATAGCCGCGCTCAACGAAGGCGCGGTGATCCGTGGGGTAGTGAGCGAGGTCACGGGGAGTGGCTGGAACGTCGTCCTGGTCGACGACGGATCCCGCGACGAGACCGCCGCCGAGGCCGCCGCCGGCGGCGCCACCGTGCTCCGGCACACGATCAACCTCGGCCAGGGCGCTGCCCTGCAGACCGGGATCGAGTACGCGGTGCGCCGCGGCGCCCGCTACGTCGTCACGTTCGATGCCGACGGCCAGCACAACTGCGCTGACATCCCCGCGATGGTCGCCGCGCTCGCGGGTGCCGACATTTCACTGGGCTCGCGGTTCCTCGGCTCCGTCGAGGGTGCGAGCCAGCGCCGGATGGCGCTGCTCAAGACCGCGGTGATGATGTCCAACCAGATGTCGGGCCTCAAGCTCACCGATGCCCACTGCGGGTTTCGCGCGTTCCGCGCGTCGGCGGCACCGCACCTCAGGATCACCCAGGACCGGATGGCGCATGCCTCCGAGCTGCTCCGCAAGATCAAGACGAGCGGGCTGCGCGTCGTCGAGGTGCCGGTCACCGTCCGCTACACCGAGCACTCGAAGGCCAAGGGTCAGCACGGCTTCCAGGCCGTGCGGATCCTGTTCGATTACTTCTTCCGTCGCGCCGCATGATCATCCGGATCCTCCTCCTCGCCGGACTCTCCGCGATCGGCTTCTTCGTGTTCCTCCGCAGGAACCGGATGCCGTTCCACATCGTGACCGTATTCGGGCTGCTGGGCGCCGGCGCGATCGCGGTGGTGTTCCCCGAGACCACGAACGAGGTCGCGAACTTCGTCGGCGTGGGACGCGGCGCCGACCTCGTCACGTACACCGCGATCGTCGCGGTGATGTTCGTGCTGCTGCACTACTACTCGAAGTTCGTCGAGCTCCAGCGCCAGCTCACCGAGGTCACGCGTGAGCAGGCGGTGATGCGCTCGGAGATGGAGCGGATCGCGAGGGCTGCCGGCACGTCGCCGCCGCTCAGCACCGCGACGTCACCGCCTCAGCTCGATGCCGCGCCCGGCGCGTAGCCCGGCAGCGCACTAGATGCGGTGGTTGACCGTGTTGATCACGAAGCAGTGATCCTGCTTGCACGCCATCGTCCAGTAATGCGCGGTACGCCAGGGCTGGTACTTCAGCGGCTGCTTGCTCGTGCTCGAGCCGAGGAGTCGCGGCTCGTCCCCGACCGCGACCATGTAGATGTCCCAGGACGCCTGCGCGAGCGCGGCCGGTAGCACCACGATGCGGTCCTTGCTGCGCTTCACCCGCTTCATGCCGCCGACGTAACCCTCGAGCACGCCCGCAGCCCAGCGCGCGACGTAGGTCCGGTCGCGCGGCATCGGCGGCTTCGAGCCGAGGAACGTGGCGACGAGGTCGACCTTGCGCAGGGGCGATGGCGCGATCCGCTGGACCTCCGTGATCGCGTCGACGAAAGCGTGATGGAGCGCGCCCAGGTCGCGGCCGACGTAGGGCTTGAGGTCGAGCTCCTCGAGCTCGTCGAGGCAGACTTTCGGATCATCGAACTCGTACTGCATCGTCAGCTTGACGTCGGTGATCCCGAGCGTCTTCCAGAGGTCGCCGCCACGGAACAGCACCCGGTTGAGCCCGAAGTAGCTGGCGACGAGCTCGCGCTTCTTCTGGTCGCGGAAGTCATCGCCGAGGAACCACCACGACTCGGGGACCTGCTCCAAGGCGTTCGCCGTGTAGAAGCCGCCCGGCGCGGCTGCCGCCAGTTCCGCGAGTCGGAGCTCGGAGTCGCGGTGCAGCCGCGTGTACATCGGGATCGTGCGAAAGCCGGCGTAGATGCTCGCGATCACCGCGAGCACAACGAACGGGGCGTAGGCCCGCGCGCGGTGGAGATACGAGTGCGTCACGCCGAGCATGCCGGCGAGCAACAGCAGCACCGGGTGCATGTAGAACCGCGGCCCGAGCTTGGGCGACGCGAACACGGTGCAGGTGATCAAGATCGACGCGAGCAGGCCGACGGCGATGATGGCGAACGCGCGCCGCTGCCGCTGCCGGACCTCTGGCAGCGCCGCGTCCGTCCGATTCTCGGACAGCATACCGACCGCCATCACCGCCAGGAGCAGCGTCAGCAACGGCGCCGCCGCGAACAGCATGCCCTTCAAGATCTCGAGATTGCCGGCGATCCCGCGGACCAGGATCTGCTGCGTCAGCGTGAGCTTCTCCCGCAGGAACTCGTCATAGCGGCTGCTCTGGCCGGGCGCGAAGAAGATCACTGCGAAGCCGATGAGCGTGCCCAGTGCCCCTGCCCACAGGGACCACGCACGCCGGTGGTGCTTGCGCCACGTCCATGCGGCGTACCCGAACGTGAACAGCAGCAGCGTCGGCCCGGTGTGCTCGTTGCACATGCCGGCGACGACGCCGAACGCGAACATCGCCGCGAGCTTGCCGGGATGGCCGCGCTCGCTGTGGCCCGCCTGCTGCTTCAGCACGACGAGGAACCACATCAAGATCGCCGCGGTCCACACGTAGTTGGTCGCATACGCGCGGCAGAACAGGTAGCTCGGGAAGTTCGGGGCTGCGATCCACATGAGGCCGATGCCGAACGCGAGGGTCGCGAGGTCGCGACCCTTGCGGTGATCGGGCCGGTGGCCGGTCCCGAGCACGAACGCGCCGACGACGATCGCGAAGAACGCGAGGGGCGTCACGACCTCCGCGAAGCCGACCAGCTTGTACGCGAAGTACGTGAGGGGCTGGCCGATCCGCGGGTTGCTCTCCGTGTACTGCTGGTGCCAGAACTCGAAGAACCTCCGGATGCTGAACTCCTGTGCCCCGGTGTCGACGGCGACGTTCCAGGCATCGAACGCGAACGGCTCGCGATAGACCACGTACGCGATGTTCGCGAACGTCAGCCCTACGTAGAGGAAGAACAGCACCCGCAGCAGCCTTGCGGTTCGCTCGGTCATCGGGAGTCGTCCTAACACATCGCCCCGGCGCCGCGGAGACGTGAGGGACCTTGCATCGACCGGAACGCTGTAGTGACGTTCCCGTCATGATCGCGCTCTCTGGCGCCGGCCGGTTGCGGGAGTTCAGCGCACGTCACGCGCGCGGGATCACACTCATCGGCACGATCGCGGCGCCGCTCGTGTTCGCGGGGCTCGGCTGGACTCGCCGCTGGATCTCGGACGATGGCCTCATCGTCATTCGCACCGTGCGCCAGATCCTCGCGGGCAACGGTCCCGTGTTCAACGCGTTCGAGCGCGCCGAGGCCACCACGAGCACGCTGTGGACGTGGCTGCTCGCGCTCGCGGGTGCGGTCACGCGGCTCGAGCTCGCGCACCTCGCGGTGTTCGGGGGCCTCGTGCTCGCGGTGCTCGGCCTCGCCACCGCGCTCGCGGGCACGCGGCAGCTCCACCGGGGTGGGGCGTCCTCCGAGCTCCTCGTCCCCGCCGGCGTCTTCGTCGTGCTCGCGGTCACCGCGTTCTGGGACTACGCGACGTCAGGCCTCGAGACCGGGCTGTGCTTCGCCTGGATCGGGGCGATCTGGCACCAGCTCGTGATGCTGCACCCGGACGCCTCGCGGCGGCGCCAGCTCGGCGTCGCGGTGCTGCTCGGCCTCGGGCCGCTCGTGCGCCCCGACTTCGCGATCACGTCGGCGGTGTTCCTCGGCGCCGGCTGGGCGATCGTGAGGCCGCGGTGGCGGCGCACCCTGCTCCTCGCGGCCGCCGCCGGCGCGCTCCCCGTGGTGTACGAGATCTTTCGCGCCGGTTACTACGGCACGCTCGTACCCCTGCCTGCGCTCGCGAAGGGCGCGGCGCGCGCCGACTGGGACCGCGGCCTGGCATACGTCGTCGATTTCGCGGGGCCGTACGAGCTGTGGCTGCCGCTCGGCGTGTTGCTCGTGGTCGCCCTCCTCGCCCGGGGCCACGCGGCCAGCCGGCGGGCGCGCGTGCTGGTCGCGGCACCGTTGATCTCCGGGCTCCTGCTGTGCGTGTACGTCGTCCGCGTCGGCGGCGACTTCATGCACGGGCGCATGATGCTGCCGCCGACGCTGCTGCTGCTGCTGCCGGTCTTGCTGCTGCCGGTGCAGCGCATCACGGTGCCCGCGGTGCTCGTGCTCGGCACCTGGGCGGTCGCGACGTGCAGCAGTCCCACGAGCCACCCGCCGCACCGCCTGGTCGGCGACGAGCGCCGCGGCTATCTGCTCTACACGGGCGTGCCCCACCCGATCGATGCGCGACCCTTCCGGCGGGCCGCGCGGCCGGTCTCGACGGTCGTCAACGACCTGGGGCGCGCCGGGATCCGCACGCTCGTCACCGAGGGCGGCGCGCAGCTGCCGATGAATCCCACGCTCGATGCGCCGGTCGTCTTCGTGGTCGGGCGCCTCGGCGTCGGCGGAGCGGTCGCGCCGCTCGACGGGATCGTCGGTGACGTGATGGGCCTCGCGAACCCGATCGGCGCACGGATCACGATCACGCACCCCGCGGAAGGAGCGGGTCACCAGAAGGTGCTGTCCTGGCCGTGGCTGCTGGCAGACTTCGCCGCGCCGTCGACGCTGCACGAGACCGCCCCGGCGGCCGTCAGCGCCGCTCGCCGCGCGCTGGCGTGTGGCGAGCTCGCCGAGCTTCGCGCGTCGGTGCGCGAACCGATGAGCCCGCGCCGATTCTGGGCAAACCTCACCGGCTCGCTCCGCCGCACGCGCCTCGCGATCCCGGCGGACCCGTTCGATGCCGAGCTCAGGTTCTGCGGGTCGCTCGAGTCGATCACCGCGCGGGTGACCGCCTCTAGCTCCTACGAGCAGGACGGCTGGAGCGCCACGAACCTGGTCGATCGCGTTCCGGCATCGGCGGCTGGCGCCTTCGGCTACTCGAGCGAGCCGCTCCGGTTCGAAGATCATGCGGAGTGGATCGAGCTCCGCCTCGCGGCGCCGCGGGTCATCGAGAGCGTCGTACTGCACCCGTCGAATGGTGGAGCGGGGTTCCCGATCGACTTCACGATCGAGACCTGGGACGGCAAGGGGTGGAGCATCCACGTCGTGCGCCGCGGCGAGCCGCCCCCGAGCTCCGCGCAGCGCTACGCGATCCGCGGGACCACCACGGACCGGGTGCGCCTCCACGTGTCCAAGCTCGCCACCGTGGGGCACGATGGGCACCTGCTGCAGCTCGCCGAGCTCGAGCTCCGGCCGTGAGTGCACCTGGTTGCCGTGATCACGAGCACGAACGTGGTTCGCACGCGCGAACGATCCGCGCCGCCGCGCGCGAGAGCCGTGTTACAAGGCGGGACCATGGCCATGAAGGGGATCATCCTCGCGGGCGGCAGCGGGACGCGACTCTATCCGCTGACCGCGGTCGTGTCGAAGCAGCTGCTCCCCGTCTACGACAAGCCGATGATTCACTACCCGCTGGGTACGCTGATGCTCGGCGGGATCCGCGAGGTCCTCGTGATCTCCACGCCGGTCGATCTGCCGCGGTTCCGCGACCTGCTGGGTGATGGCGACCAGTGGGGGATCTCGATCGAGTACGCCGAGCAGCCGCGCCCCGAGGGCATCGCGCAGGCGTTCCTGGTCGGCGAGAAGTTCATCGGCGCGAGCCCGGTGACGCTCGTGCTCGGCGACAACATCTTCTACGGCCAGGAGCTCGGCGTACAGCTCGCGAAGCGCGTCGAGGAGAATGACGGCGCGACGGTGTTCGCCTACCGCGTCAGCGATCCCGAGCGCTACGGCGTCGCCGAGATCGACGGCCAGGGCCGCGTGATCGGCATCGTCGAGAAGCCGAAGCAGCCGCGGTCGAACTTCGCGGTCACCGGCCTCTACATCTACGACAACCAGGTCGTCGAGATCGCGCGCAACCTGCAGCCGTCGCCGCGCGGCGAGCTCGAGATCACCGACGTCAACATGACGTACCTCAAGCAGGGCCGGCTGCGCGCGCACGTGCTGTCGCGCGGCAACGCGTGGCTCGACACCGGCACGCACGAGTCGCTGCTGGAGGCCGCGAACTTCGTCGCGGTCGTCGAGAAGCGGCAGGGCCTCAAGATCAGCTGCCTCGAGGAGATCGCGTATCGCCTCGGCTACATCGACGGCGCCAAGCTCGCCGCGCTCGCCGAGCCGCTGAAGAAGAGCGAGTACGGCCGCTACCTGCTCGACGTGCTCGAGCACAAGAAGGGATGAAGAGCCTCCCGACCACGCTGCCCGGCGTCGTCCTCCTCGAGCTGGACGTCTACGGCGATGCGCGCGGACGGTTCATGGAGACCTACCGACGCGAGCGCTACCTCGACGTCGGCGTCGGCATCGGCCTCGAGTTCGTGCAGGACAACTTCTCGTCCTCGCTGAAGGGCACGCTGCGCGGGCTGCACTACCAGCTCCAGCATCCGCAGGGCAAGCTCGTCCACGTCACGCGCGGCGAGGTGTTCGATGTCGCGGTCGACATCCGGCGCGGCTCCCCGACGTTCGGCCAGTGGTTCGGCGCGACGCTCTCGGCCGCCAACCATCGCCAGCTCTGGGTCCCGCCCGGGTTCGCGCACGGCTTCGTGGTGACCTCCGACGAGGCTGACTTCGTCTACAAGTGCACGGCGATCTACGACGGCGCCGACGATCGCTCCATCGCCTGGAACGATCCCGCCCTCGCGATCACGTGGCCGCTCGCCGGCGAGCCGCTGCTGTCGAAGCGCGACGCCGCCGCGATGACGCTCGCCGCCGCCGAGCTCCCGACGTACCTCCCATGAAGATCCTCGTCACGGGCGGATCCGGCCAGCTCGGGCGCAGCGTCGCCCGCCGCGGCGCGGCGCAGGGCCACGAGGTCGTCGCGTTCGGCGTCGCGCACCTCGACATCACCGACTCGCGCCAGATCGCGGAGCACCTCGACGCGGTCGCGCCCGCGCTGGTGATCAACGCCGCCGCGTACACCGCGGTGGATCGGGCGGAGGGCGAGCGCGAGCGGGCATTTCAGGTCAACGCCGCAGCACCCGGCGAGCTGGCGCGCGCGTGCGTCACGCACCAGGTGCCGCTGCTGCACGTGTCGACGGACTACGTGTTCGACGGCACCGCCACCCGCCCGTACACCGAGGACGATCCGCTGGCGCCCCTCGGGGTCTACGGCGAGAGCAAGGCCGCCGGCGAGCGCGCGGTCCTCGACCACGGCGGCACCGTCGTCCGCACGTCGTGGCTGTTCGCGGCGCGCGGTCCGAGCTTCGTGCAGACGATGGTGCGGCTCGCCACGGAGCGCCCGGCGCTGCGCGTCGTCGACGATCAGCGCGGCTGCCCGACCTGGGCCGAGGATCTCGCCGACGCCCTGCTCGCGCTCGCTGGCAAGCCCGAGCGCGCGGCGCTCTACCACTACTGCAACGACGGCGAGGTCACGTGGCACGGCTTCGCGACCGCGATCGTCGACGAGGCGCGCCGCTACCGCGCTCTCGCCTGCGACCGCATCGACGCGATCACGACCGCCGAGTACCCGACGCCGGCGCGTCGCCCCGTCTACTCGGTGCTCGACACCGCGCGCATCCGCGGGCTCGGGATCGTGCCGCCATCGTGGCGACCTGGCCTGGCGCGGGTGATCGCGGAAGACCTCGGAGGAACCTGACATGCGCCGCATCGTCGTCACCGGCGGAGCCGGTTTCATCGGCTTCAACTTCGTCAAGGAGCTGCTCGCGGCCGAGCCCGAGACCGAGGTCATCGTGCTCGACAAGCTGACGTACGCGGGCAACCCCCGTTCGCTCGCCGAGCTCGCGACCGAGCCGCGGTTCCGGTTCGTGCGCGGCGACATCGCGGACCGCGCGCTCGTCAAGGACCTGCTCGCGACCGCGCACCCGAGCGCGATCGTGCACTTCGCGGCCGAGAGCCACGTCGACCGCTCGATCGACGGCCCCGAGGACTTCATCCAGACCAACGTGGTCGGCACGTTCCACCTGCTCGAGGAGGCGCGGCGTTACCTGCTCGAGCACCACCGCGACGACTTCCGGTTCGTCCACGTCTCGACCGACGAGGTGTTCGGAGCGCTCGGCGCGACCGGCGCGTTCGTCGAGACCACGCCGTACGATCCGCGCTCGCCGTACTCGGCGTCGAAGGCGGCGAGCGATCACCTGGTCTCGGCGTACGTCCACACCTACAAGTTCCCGGCCGTCACGACCAACTGCTCGAACAACTACGGGCCGTACCAGTTCCCCGAGAAGCTGATCCCGCTCGTGATCGCGAACGCGCTCGCCGGCAAGCGGCTGCCGGTCTACGGCAAGGGCGAGAACGTCCGGGACTGGATCTACGTCAGCGATCACTGTGCGGCGGTCCGCGCCGTGCTCGCGAAGGGCCGGCTCGGCGAGTGCTACCTCGTCGGCTCACACAACGAGCAGAAGAACCTCGACGTCGTCCACACGATCTGTGACCTGCTCGACGAGCTGGTGCCGCGCGCCGATGGTGCGCCGTACCGCTCGCTGATCGAGTTCGTCACCGATCGGCCCGGCCACGACTTCCGCTACGCGATCGATCCGACGAAGCTCGAGACCGAGCTCGGCTGGCGTGCGCAGGTCGACTTCCCCGAGGGCATCCGCCGAACGATCCGCTGGTACCTCGAGCATCGCGCGTGGACCGAGGCGATCCGCGACGGCTCGTATCGCGTGGCGTGATCCGGTCAGCCCGCCGGGTTGACGGCGACCAGGCTGAAGCTCGAGGAGTACGAGCGCACGACCGGAGCCGTCGCCAGGAAGGCGTCGAGGGTGCTCGCGAGCCGGACCAGGGGGATCGGCAACTTCGGAAAGAGCCACGCGAGCGGGTTCAGGAAGAAGTCCGGATGCCTCACCGCGATCTCGCGGTACCCGGCGGCGCGAAACACGCCGAGCAGCGCCTCGGGATCGAGCTCGCGCTCGTCAGGGCTGTGGAACCGATCGTACTTCTTCTGGAACAGCCCCTTGAAGACGTTGATGAACCGGCGAGAGCTCGGGTCGATGTTGCAGAACAGTCCGCCCGGGCGTAGCCACACCCGGCTCTTGCGCACCAGCAGCTCGATCATGCCGGCGTCGATGTGGTGGAGGATCGCGGGGGCCCAGATGGCATCGAACGAGCCCGCGGCGAAGTCCATCGTGCGGATGTCGCCGACCTGGAACTCGACGTTATCGATCCCGAGCTTCGCGGCCCGGCGCTGCGCGGCGGCGATGGCCGCGGGCGACAGGTCGACGCCCATGATGTGCGGGACGTGCGGCGCGAGATCGAGCTCCAGGTGACCCTCGCCACACCCGAGGCTCAGGATCCGCGCGTCACCGGCGGGCACCGCGTGCTCGATCAGGTACGCGTTGCATCGTCGGAACGACTCCATGAACATGGGCGCGCGGAACATGTCCGGGGCATCCGTCTCGTAGAAGCGGTCGTGAAATTCGCGCTCATCCATGGTGGTGTCTCGGGGAGCTTCCGGCCTACACGAATCCACGCGCGACGGCAACCTCGAACCTAGGCCGCACCGTCGGGAGGTCCCGCAGGTGGGGTGCGGGTCGCGAACGCCCCGGCGCGCCTGGCCAACGGCGTGCACGCGAGGCCGACCACGAGCGCCGCGAGCACGCCGTAGACGAAGTACACGATCGCGAAGGCGAGCACCGCGGCGGTGCGGTCGTCGGCGGTCGCGCCCGGGGCGTAGTCGGCGAAGAAGTAGACGAGCGCCGCCTGCGTGGTGCCCAGCCCGGCCGGGGAGATCGGCAACACCGACGCGATCACGACGGCCGGCATCAACGTCAGCGCGACACTGAACGGCACCTCGATGCCCCACGCGCGGATCGCCACCCAGTGGCCGATCACGATGACGGCGACGTGCGGGATCCGGCCGAGCATCGCGAGCGCGTGGCCGCGCAGGCCGGCGTCGAACAGCGGCGCGAGGACCTCGCGGCGGGACGCGAAGCGCGGCGCGGCGACGATCACGAGCAGGTATGCGAGGAAGGCGGCACACCCGATCACGAGCGTCCACCACAGCTCCACGTGCGCGGTGTCAGCGTCGCGGATCGCGAACGCGACGGCCGTCACGAGCAGCAGCGTGGCGAGGTTGGTGCCGATCAGAAACAGCGTCGCGCCGACCGCGCGTAGCGCCGGGACCCCGGTGCGGTGGAGGTAGTACCCGAACCCGCCCTGGCCGAGCGCGTAGTTCAGGAGAAACAGCACGTAGGTCGCGCCGCGGACCGCCATCACCTTCGCGAACGGTCGCCTCATCGACAGGGCGACGAGGCCGATCCACGTCGACGCCGAGTCCATGCACAGGATCGCGAGGATCAGCACCACGTTGACCGCGGCGAGCACGAGGTGGGGCCCCGCCTCGAGCGCCTGACGGAACGCGGCGAGGGGCACGCGCGCGACGATGAACGCCACGATCGCGAGCCCCACGAGCCAGGGGACGGCGCGGCGCAGGAGCCGGACCGGGCCCATCTGGGATCGTGCTGCTTCCACGAGGCGTCATCCTAGGCGGACCCGCGCGAGGTGTCAGCCCGCCCCGCCGCGATGACGCTTCGGCCGCCGGACAACCATCTGCTTTATGTGCGTATATTCGCGCCGCATGGCCTGGGTGCGCACGACGACAGCTCGCGCGTGGCACGCGGTCCGTGCGCTGTCGCCCGCGACCGTGCTCGCGATCGGCTGGACCGTGTTCCTGGTCTACGCGTTTCCGGGGCAGACCACCTGGGACTCCGCCAGCACGCTGATCGAGGCGCGGACCGGGACCTACACCGATAACCACCCCCCGGCGATGACGACGCTCTGGTTCTGGGCCGAGGCGGTCCTCGCCGGCACCTTCGGCATGCTCGTGATCCAGAGCACGACGCTGCTGCTCGGACTCTACCTCGTGTTTCGCCGCACCTTCGAGCCGCGCGCGGCGGCGTGGGCTGCGGTCGGCGTCCTCGTGTTCCCTCCCGTGCTGATGCCGATGGCTTTCATCTGGCACGAGAGCGCGATGGCGGGGTTCATGATGCTCGGCATCGGCGGCTTCGTGGCTGCGCGGCCCAGCCTGCGGATCGTCGGCCTGCTCGCGATGTTCGGCGCGTGCGCCGTCCGTCACGATGCCTGGATCGCCGCACTGCCGCCGTTCCTGCTGCTGTTCCGCTGGGGTGCGGAAGCGGGATGGCTGCGCCGGTTGCTCGTCGCCGCTGTCGCGTGGCTGCTGGTGACGCTGGCGGCGCTCGGCGTCAACCGCGCGCTCACCGACGTTCCCAAGCACAAGTGGCACGGGACGGTCGCGCTCCACGACATCGTCGGTACGCTCGCCTTCGTCGATCGCGAGGTGCCCGATGCCGAGCTGCTCGAGCTGTTCGACGGCACCGGCCTGCGCACGCCGCGCGATGTCCACGCAGCGGCGCGCCGGGCCTACACGCCGCGCGACGCGGGCAGGGCCACGAGCCACCCGCAGCTCGCGATGTGGCACGTCCCGGAGTTCGGCCTCGAGGCGATGCCGGCGACCGTGCGCGACGGCATCGAGCGCGCTCGTGCACACCTGGTCTCGACCCATCGCGGCGCCTACCTCCGGCATCGCCTCGCGGTCGCCGGCCAGCTGCTCGGCTTCGGCTCCGATCGCAGCACGCTCGCCGCGCCGGGGCGTGACTTCAACGACCCCGAGCTCATGCGCTGGATGGGGCTCGCGACCGGGTGGTCGCAGGTCCAGCTGACGGCGACCAGCGGGGTCTCGACCCTCGCGCGCGAGACTCCGCTGTTCCTGCCGTGGATCTACCTCGTGCTCGCGCTCGTGTCCGTCCCGCTGACGCGCCGCCATCGCGACGCCGCGGCTCTGCTCGCGAGCGGGCTCTGCCTCGTCGCGTCACTCGTGCTCACCGCGCCGGGCCGCGACTATCGGTTCGTCCACTGGCTGGTGCTGTGCACCTGCGTCGCCATCGTGATCCTCATCGCACGACGCCGCACCGGCGCGGTGCTCGTCGAGCCCGCACCGATGGAAGCACCTCCGCTCCGCGCCTGGGCACGCGGGGTGCCGGACCGCGTCGGCCGGTGGATGGCGGGCCTGTCGCCGATCGCGATCCTCGGGATCGGGCTGCTCGGGATCGTGCTCTACGCGTTTCCCGGCTACATGAGCTTCGACTCGGTCTACCAGCTGCTCGAGGCGCGGTCCGGGGTGTACAGCGACGGCCACCCTCCGGCGATGGCCGTGCTGTGGAAGGGCGTCGACTTCGTGATCGCCGGGCCGTTCGGGATCCTCATCATCCAGAACGTCACGTTCCTCGCCGGCGCCTTCCTGATCCTGCGCCAGCGGATCGCGGCGCGGGCCGCCGCGGTCGGGGCCACGCTGCTGCTGTGGTTCCCGGTCAGCAGCGCGACCATGGGCGTGATCTGGAAGGATTCGATGATGACCGGGCTGCTCATGCTCGGGACCGGGCTCCTGCTGTCGCCGCGACGGGGCGTGCGTCTGCTCGCGCTCGTCGTGCTCACGCTCGCCACCGCGATGCGCCACAACGCGCTCGCGATGACGTTCCCGATCGTCATCCTGCTGTTCGTGTGGAACCCCGACCACCGCTGGTGGAAGCGCTACGCGATCTCGATCGTCGCGTGGATCGGGATCACCGCCGCGGCGCAGCTCGGGACGCGCGCGCTGACGACCGTGCACTGGCACATGTGGCACCAGAGCCTCGCGCTGCTCGACATGGTCGGCACGCTCCGCTACGCCGGCGACGTGCCCGATGCCGAGCTGCGCGAGACGCTCGCGGGCACCCCGCTGCGATCGATGCACGACATCCAGCTCACCGCACGGACGCCGGTGCCCTCCGACGTCAGCATCGTCAACGAGCTCTGGACGATCACCCGCACGGTGTTCGGACCACCGAAGGATGCCGAACAGCGGGCCGCCGTCGCGCGCGCATGGAAGGACATCCTGCGCCGGCACCCCGGTGCGTACCTCACATATCGCTGGCAGGTGTTCCTGCAGCTCATCCAGCTCACGGAGGTGGAGAAGGGCTCACCGATCTACCAGTTCTTCATGGACGTCCAGGATCCCTACGGCAGCGCCGCGAAGATGCGCCACAGCGCGGTGCCGGCCCGGTTCCAGGGCAACCTGCGCGAGCTCATGCGGTGGTTCGGCGAGACGCCGCTGTTCACGGTGTACCTGTACCTGTTCCTCGCGCTCGCGCTGTTGCCGTTCGCGGTGCGCGACCGAGAGACCCTCGCGATCCTGCTGTCGGCGCTATCGAGCGAGGCCGCCCTGTTCTTCCTGACGCCGACGACCGACCTCCGGTACTCGTTCTGGATGCTCCTCACCACGACGCTCGCCGTCGCGATGTTGATCGCGCGGCGCGCACAGCCGGCTCAGGGCTTGCGCGCAATCACCACGAACTCGTTGTAGCGGAACCAGCGACCGACCGGCCGCGGGAACGGGAACGAGTACGCCGAGACGGTGGTGAGCCCGGCAGCCGTGGCGAGCTGCGCGAGCCGCGCGAGATCGACGAACTCGAGGTGCGTGGGATCCGAGCGGAAGCCGGCCTCTTGCGGCGTGATGAACACCGCGCGGCCGCCGTGCTTGATCGACGGTAGGTAGCGCGCGATCAGGGCGGCCGCAGCGTCGGCGGGCAGGTGCTCGAGGACGTGCGAGATCAGCAGCGTGTCGAAGCGTTCGGGGCCCGCGTACTCCGAGACGGCGAGCTCGTCGGGCGTGAACGCCACGAGGCCACGCTCGCGGCAGGTGGCGATCGCATCCGGATTCGGATCGACGCCGACGCCCGCAGCCGCGCCGCCGAGGTTCGTCAGGTTACGGCCGAGGCCGCACCCGACGTCGAGCACGAAGCCGAGCTCGAGCCGGCGCAGGTGCAGCCGGTACGGCAGCTGGACATCGACGAGGCGCTTCCACCATACGGCTTCGCCCTTGCGCAGCCGCTCGGCGTAGCTGGCGTCGACGCTGCTCTGCACGGGCGCCTTCCTCACAGCTCTCGCAGGAGCTTGAAGGCCCGTCGGGCGTCATCGAGCTCGAACAGCGCGCAGCTCTTGAGCGCACGGTAGGCGACGTTGAGCTTCATCATGCTCCGCCGGCGCGCCAGCCGCGCGCAGCGCTCCCAGCCGCGCTGCTGCGCCTCGGCGAGCATGCGATCGTAGAACTCGGACTCCTCGCGAAACCGCAGCTGCGTGCGCGTGTACTTCGACGTCGCGGCCTCGTCGTGGCGGCGATAGCGGTAGCAGCGTTCGGGGAGGCCGACGAGCGTGTCGCCGTCGAGGAGCAGCCGCGTCGTGAGGTCCCAGTCGAGCACGAACTTGTACTGCTCCTGGAAGCGGCGCGTGCCGAGCACCGACTTCCGGAAGCACAGGGTTGGCGCGACGATGAAGTTTCCCTTGAGCAGCGCGTGGACGCCGGGCTCGCCCGCGAGCTGCTGCTCCTCGCGCGGCGCCGGGTTGATCAGCGAGTCCTTCACGAAGTCGGGGATCGAGAACACCGGCTCGCTATCCAGATCGATGATCTCGGCGCGACAGAACAGCGCGGCGGCGGCCGGGTGGCGCGCGGCGGCGGCGCGGAGCGTGCCCACGTAGCACGGCATCAGCTCGTCGTCGTTGTGCAGCAGCGTGACGAGGTCGGTCCCAGCGAGATCGAGGCAGCGGTTGAAGTTGCCGCCCATGCCGAGGTTCTGCGGGTTGCGGAAGTAGCGGATCCGGTTGTCGCCGAACGAGCGAACGACGCTCTCGACACCAATCTCCGGGCCGTCGTCGCAGACCAGCGCCTCCCAGCCGGGGTCGGCCTGCGCGAGGATGCTGCGGAGCGCGCGCGCGAGGAACGGGATGCCCGCATAGAACGGGATCGCGAACGTGACGGGCGGTGCGTCGGCAACCGCCGCGAGAGGACCGTCGGTGGGCACGTAGGATGCGGGTAACACGGCCGGTACCTACGAGGAAGCGGTGACGTCCGGAGAGCGCGGCGGACCCGGCTCGTGGCTGCTGCGGCGGTCCTCGTCACGGCGAGGTCGGCGTGGGGCGGGATGCTGCAGGTAGACCAGCCGCTTGGCCTCGCGGCGGACGTGGGCGACGAGATCGAGGATCAGGCCGGTGGCCACGCAGAGCACGGCGATCACGACGAGCCCCGTGCACAGGATCGCGGTCGGCACGCGGGGCACGAGGCCGGTCTCGGCGTAGCCCAGCACGATCGGGATCCCGAGCCCGACTGCCAGCAGGAAGAACCCGAGCCCCAGCAGCGAGAAGAACAGCAGCGGGCGCTCGTTGCGCATCAGGTTCGTGATCGTCAGCAGGATCTGCCAGCCATCGCGGAACGTGCGGAGCTTGCTCGTGGACCCGGGAGGCCGCTCCTTGTAGCTGGTGTCGACCTCGGCGACGGCCATCCGCATCTGCATCGCGTGCACGGTGAGCTCGGTCTCGATCTCGAACTCGCGGGAGAACGACGGGAAGCTCTTCACGAACCGGCGCGAGAACACGCGGTAGCCCGAGAGCATGTCGTCGATCTGCGCGCCGAACAGCCAGCCGACGAGCCCGGTCAGCACGCGGTTGCCGAGCCGGTGGCCGGCACGATAAGCGGCCTGGTGGGTCTCGACGCGGCGGCCGACGACCATGTCCAGGTTCTCGTCGACGAGGCGGTCGACGAGCTGCGGCGCGACCGCGGCCTGGTAGGTGTCGTCGCCGTCGACCATCACGTAGACGTCGGCCTCGATGTCCTGGAACATCCGGCGCACGACGTTGCCTTTGCCCCGGCGGGTCTCGCGGCGGACCTCCGCACCGGCCGCAGCGGCGACCGCAGCCGTGTCGTCCGTGGAGTTGTTGTCGTAGACGTAGATCGTCGCGCTCGGCAGCGCCCGCTGGAAGTCCCGCACGACCTGCGCGATCGCGGCCGCTTCGTTGAAGCACGGCACGAGCACCGCGATCTCGAGGCCTGTCGACGAGGTCATCCAGCTGGGTGAGTACCATCACCCAGCAGCGATCGTACAATGGTTCGCGTGTCATGCCGCCTCCCACTCGCGCTGCTCGCCGTGGTCGCGGCGTGTGGTGACGAGCGGGCGCTCGGCGCCCCTGAGGCCAGCCCGGACGCCACGCGACCGGCGGAGGTCCTCCTCTATTCGCGCACCCTCGGCTACCGCCACACCGACGCGATCGCAGCCGCCGTCCCGACGCTGGCCGCGCGGCTCGCGGCCGCCGGCGTCACCAGCCTCGCCACCGAAGATCCGGCCGTCCTCACCGCGGGGCTCGCCGGCGCCCGCGCGGTCGTCTTCCTCTACACGAGCGGCGACGACCTCCTCGATAGCGACGGCCGGGCCGCGCTGGAGGCATTCGTGCGCGGCGGTGGCGGCTGGGTCGGACTGCACTCCGCGGCCGACACCGAGTACGGTTGGCCGTTCTATCAACAGCTCGTGGTCGCGCCGTTCGCCAGCCACCCGACGATCCAGCCCGCGACGATCGACGTCGAGGATCGCACCCATCCAGCGATGGCGGCCCTGCCCGCCGGCCGCTGGACGCAGAGCGACGAGTGGTACGACTTCGGGCGCCAGCCGCGCGACGTGCCCGGCGTGCGCATCCTCGCAACCGTCGACGAGATGACCTACCAGGGCGGCATGATGGGCGCAGATCACCCGATCGTGTGGTCGCACGAGCACCTCGGAGGTCGCGCGCTGTACTCGGCGCTCGGGCACGCCGGCACCCGCTGGGAGGAGCCCGCCTTCGTCACGCACGTCGTCGAGGCGGTGCGCTGGGCCCTGCGCGACTAGCGGATCGCGCGCACGCTGGCGGGCGCGGCCTCGGGCGGCGGCGCCAGGAAGGTGCGGCGGGGGACGATCGTGTCCTCGCGCACGAAGGTGAACGACCACGTGGTGGTCGGGACGGCGGCGCGCAGCTCGATCGTCCGGGTGCCGCCGCTGTAGGCCTCGATCGCGCGGTCGACCTCGCGCTCGCGCTCGCCCGAGACGCGCAGCGTGACGCGGCCCTCGCTCGCGGCCATCCAGTACGTGCCGGTGAGCTCGGCCTCGACGCGGACGCGCATCTCGACATCGGCGCGGTGCGCGGATGCCTCGATCGCGGGCGTGTTGAAGCCCCAGCTCGGCGCGGCGTCGTTCAGGAGACTTGCCATCGAGTCGTAGGCGACGAGCAGCTGATCGCAGACGTAGCTCGCCGTGGTCGCCGAGTAGTCGCAGGTCTGCCAGTCCCCGTCGACGAGGCGCGCCTCGACGGTGGCACCGCCGCGGATGCCGGTGCCGAGCTCGAGTGCCTGGATCGGACCGGAGGTATCGGCGCACCCCTTCACGAGGAGCACGCTCACGAGCAGCGGCGCGCCGACCTGCGCCGCGATCCGCGCGAACGCGGGCGTGCGCCGGCGCAGCCGCCCGATGCGGCGCAGCAGCCGGC
>JALZOI010000350.1 GCA_030857245.1 Myxococcota bacterium | reverse complement strand
CGCTCATCCCGATCTCGCCGCCGCGGCGGCGCAGCTGCCCGCACCCGTCCGCACGGTGATGCCCGGCGACCGGCTCGACGAGGCGTACGCCCGCTACCAGCGGCTCGTCGCCCAGCTGGCCCCGCTCGCGTCGACGCCGTGGGCGCCCTGATCGGCTCGGGGCCGAGGGAGGCCCGCCCGCGCCATGAGATACCTGCAGCAAGTGTGCAGGTGTGTGGTCAACTCGATTTCGCCGATAGTTCATCCTCCCGGTAGCTCGAGCCGGCGATGCGTGGTGGGCGCTCGAAGGACCACGGGCGCACCCACCGACTTTCTGCTCTTCGGATGCGTGGCGGCCAGGCGCAGCGCGCTGACGCCGTGACCCACGCTCCGGGTTTCAGATGGCTTCCCTGTTCGAGGTCATTCAGGCGGCGCGGTCGAATGGCGACCACATGGGCCAGCGTCCGGCGACGGTGGCGGCCGGATCGTCCAGGGGCGTGCGCGCCAGCACTTCCCCGACGGTGATCGTCGGGTACAGTGCGTCCCATGTTTCGGATGTGGATCGCGGTGTCGCTGGCCGCGCTCGCCGGCTGTCCCGGAGACGAGGCGCCGCCCGCTTGCATCACCGTGGACCTCGCGTGCGCGCCGCTCTACGCGCCGACGTTCGACAACGTCTACCAGATGACGCTGAAGCTGGGCTGCGGCAGCGAACGCTCGGCCTGTCACTCGGCGTCCGGCCAAGGCGATCTCTCGCTCGCCGATCCGCAGACGGCCTACGAGCACCTGCTCGACGGTCGCGTCACGCCGGGTGATGCGTCGTGCAGCGAGCTGGTGGTCCGGACCTCGTCGCCGGGCACCGACTACGCGATGCCGCCGGGCGCGCCGCTCTCACCGGCCGCGCGCTGCGCGTTGATCCAGTGGGTGCAGGCCGGCGCGCCGGGACCGGGCCAGGCCCTCGCGGGCACCGCCGGAGCCGCCGGAGCCGCCCGAGCGGATGGAGACGAGCGATGAAGTCCCTGCTCGCGCTGCTCGTGCTGGTCGCCGCCTGCAGCGACCCCGACACCAAGCTCACGGTCGCGGAGCTCCAGGATCCCGCGACGTGCATGGAGTGTCATCCCAAGCATTACGAGCAGTGGTCCAGCTCGATGCACGCCTACGCGTCCGACGATCCGGTGTTCGTCGCGATGAACAAGCGCGGTCAGCGCGAGACCAACGGCGCACTCGGGGACTTCTGCGTGAAGTGCCACGCGCCGATGGCGGTCGAGCTCGGCCTCACCGATGGCCAGAACTTCGATCCCGCGGCGCTGCCGGCGTCGGCGCGCGGGATCACCTGCTACTTCTGCCACAACGTCGAGGCAGTCACGACGACCCACAACAACGGCCTCGTCGTCGCGATGGACCAGACCATGCGCGGCGGACTCGAGGGGCCGAAGGACAACCCGGCGCACCACTCGAAGTACGACCGGCTGATGGACTCCGATCGCAACGAGTCCGAGATGTGCGGCTCGTGCCATGACATCGTCGTGCCCGAGGCGATCAACGGCGTGCCCGGCGGCGTCGCCGTCGAGCGGACGTTCGCGGAGTGGCAGACCACGTTCTTCGCGACCGACAAGTCGCCGCAGATCCACCTGACGTGCGGCAACTGCCACATGTTCTCGAGCAGCGACGTGGTCGCCGACTTCGACGGCGTCGAGCTGCGCAACAATGGCTTCCACGAGCACCTGTGGCCCGCGGTCGACCAGGCGATGACGCCGTGGCCCGGGCGCGACGTCCAGGCGGCCGCGATCCAGCGCGATCTCGACCCCGCGATCGCGATCGTCGGCCCGGCGACGCTGTCGGGCGGCGCGCCGCCGGGCGGCGTGTGCGTGACGCCCGAGAACGGCGGCCAGATCACCGTGCGTGCAGACTCGTTCAACGTCGGGCACGCGTTCCCGAGCGGTGCCTCGCAGGATCGCCGGGTCTGGGTCGAGGTCATCGCGTACGACGCCAGCAACGCCATCGTGTTCCAGAGCGGGGTCGTCCCCGAGGGCGTGGACCCCGAGCAGATCGGCGACCCCAACCTGTTCGGGCTGTGGGACCGGGTGTTCCAGGCCGACGGGAGCGCCGCACACTTCTTCTGGGAGATCGCGCGGGTCGAGCCGCAGCTGCTGCGCTCGCCGGTCACCAACGATCCGCTCGACCCCGCCGTCGATCACTCGACGACGCACCGCTATCCCATCCCGGGCCTGCAGAACGTCGTCGAGCGCATCACCGTCCGCATGCGGATGCGCGCGCTGCCGTTCGATCTGCTCGATCGGCTCATCGCCTCGGGAGATCTCGATCCCGCCGTCCGGTCGCAGCTCCCCACGCTCGAGCTCGCCGGCACCCGCCGCGAATGGCGCCGCGCCGCGCGGGATCCCGCGACCGGCTGCTGCAACAAGTTCGACGGCTGCCGGCCGGCGGCGACGTCGAACTGACGCGTCGCCAAGCGCGCCGAGCCCGCCGAGGATCGATCGAAGAGGATCCTCCTCCCCTCCTGAAAAAATCCTTGGCGCGCCCGGCGGCCTTCGCGCGCTTGGCGACCCGTCTCTGATCCCTAGCTGGGGATGCAGAACGCGAAGACCGCGGTGTCAGTCTCGCCGTTGGCCGAGGCCTCGATGGTCGTGCGCCAGAGGCCGGGCATCCACATGTTCACGGGCGTCAGCTCGTAGCGGCCGGGGTCGGCCATCGGCTCGACGCCCACCGCGATCGGCGTGCCGTGCTGGTGATCGGGCATGAACGGCGTGACCACGATGGCGGCGCCGCTGACGGTCTCGCCGCCGGTGCCGCTGAGCTGCAGCACCCACGTGTTGTCGTTGCGCGCGGGCGGCGCAGGCGTCGCCGAGACGAGCTTGAAGGTCAGCTTGCCAGCGGTGCCGACCTTCTCGATGCCGACCACGAACTCGTCGTCCCGGGTCTCGGCGGCGCAGTTGTACGACGCACCGTCGTCACCGCCGTGCGAGTCGCTGGAGCACGCGCCCGCGGCAGCGCACAAAGAGAGCAGGGGCAGGAGACTGGCGGTACGCATGGGCTTCCTACGCAAAGGCTGGCTGCAGGTTACCAAGCTACGAGCGACCGCGGACCCCGGATCGAGGCGCCGAGCGACGTTCCCGCCTGGTACCGCCTGACAGTGCGGGTCACATGTGCGGAGCGTCGTCGTCACCCAGCGCGGATGTGAGGAGCACCACGGTGTCCTTCGTCAGGCCGAGGCCGCTGGGGATGCCCGTGTAGGTCACGCGCGCGATCGCGTCGCCGCTCGCCAGCGACCACACCTCGGTGAGCTGGGCCTGGGGGCGGAGGAACGCGGTCACGGTCGTCTTGCCGGACGGACCGATCGAGCTCACCGGCTCGACCATGAGCTGGAGCGCGAACTTGCGGATCGGAAGGTCCCCGCACGCGCCGGGCGCGGAGGCGCGGAGCGCGCGGCGCTGGATCACGCGCGTCGACAGCATCCAGGCCTCGGGCGTGGACTGCATCGCGGGCTCGAGGGTCGGTGTGATCGCGGCGAGCCGGGCGCGGATCTCCTGCGCGCCGGTGGCGTGCTCGTACCAGGCGTGGACCGGCACGAGGTGACCCTGCCGCGGCCCGCGCAGGAACAGCCGGTACACGATCGGTGCCTCGTCGCCGAGCTCCTCGCTCACGTACGCCACGCCTTCCCCGCGCGCGACCCCGAGCACCGTCATGCGGTGGTTCCGCTCGGCGGCGTCCTCGGTGATACACGCGGTCGTCGTCATGTAGCCCAGCGAGCTGCGCAGCGTGGGCATGGGCGCACCGCGGTGGAGATACGCATGTGCCAGGGCGCGCTGCACCCGGCGGTGCCTCGCGAGGGCGATCAGTGCGGACTGCGTCTTGGGGTCAGGATTCACGGCGTTACTCACGGGCACTCCGGGCTCTTACGGATAGAACGCGCCACGCCGCAAAGAGTTGCACTTCCCGTGACCGAAACCGTGATGATTCCCGAACGCCGCACCGCGGGAATAACGTCGTGGTCGACGGGGGTTGAGGGGCCCAGTCGGTGATCGCCAGCGCGCCGCGGCGGCTAGTCGTAGGTCAGCGTGCGCACGGCGCCTGCCCGGTCCGTCTCGATCCACGTGCCGCTCCGCCGGCCGGCGCGCATCGTGCCCTCGAGCACGACGCCACCCACGAGCTGCCGCCACGGTCCCTCGAGCACGCCATCCTCGTAGCTCGCGGTCAGCACCACCGCGCCGTCCGCGCCGTGGTGCGTCCACGTCCCGTGCTTGCGGTCCGCGGCGAACGCGCCGATGACCGCGGGCTTGCCGCTGCGGTGCTCGACGTACGGCCCGCTGGCCCGGCCATCGACGTAGTGCGCCTCGAGCGAGAGCGTTCCGTGGGCGTATTTCTTCGCGCTGCCATCGAGCTTGCCGCGCTTCCACGTTTGCTCGTGGAGCAGCACGCCATCGGCGGTCCACTCCTTCCACACGCCGTGCTTCGCGCCGCCGCGATAGCGACCCTCGCGCGTGACCTTGCCGCGCGGCGTGAGCTCCTGGTAGAGGCCCTCCTCGACGCCGCGCACGAGCTGCTGGCGCGTGGCCGGCTTGCGGTTCGGATGGAACGTCTGCAGCGTGCCGGTGCCATCCGTCATCGTGACCTTGCCGAGCTCGAGGCCGTTGCGATCGTAGTAGCTGAGCTCGCCGTGGGGCCGGCCAGCCCGGTAGGTCGCGTTGAACACGACCCTGGTGTCCCACCACTCGGTCCACCTGCCGTCCCGCTGGCCAGCGAGGTAGCGGCCCTCGCGCTCCTTGCGACGCTCGCGGTCGTGCCACACCCACGTGCCGACGCGCGCGCCATGCTCGAACTGCCCCTTCACGCGCGGCACGTTGCGGCTGCGCCACAGCACGTAGCTGCCGTGGTGCTTGCCCTGCCGATCGAAGTTCTCCTCCGCGATCACGGAGCCGTACAGGTAGAGCTTGCGTGGCCCGGTGCGCACGCCAGCCGTGTACCTCTCGTCCACGCGGATCGCGCGCGGCGAGCCGACCACGTGCGGACCGTCGAGCTGGTCCTCGAGGTAGCGCGACGACACGGCCACCGTGCCGTCGGGCAGGAACACCCGGGCCGCCCCGTGCTTGAGGCCACTCTTGCGGGTGACCTCGCTGTAGACCGGGCCACCGTCGAACCACCGGCGCTCGATGCCGGTGCCGGCGACGAGCACGTACTCGCCGAGGACCGCGCCGCTGCGCGCGTGTTGGCGCCACGTGCCGACCTTGAGGCCTGCACCGTAAGCGCCGATCTCGGCGACGCCACCGTGCGGATGGCGCCGCTCCCACGCCCCGTCGAGCACGCCGTCGCGGTACGCGCCGGTGATCGCGACCGAGCCGTCGGGGAACTGCGTGACGAACGGGCCGTGCCGCGTGCCGTCCGCGCGCGTGCACGACCACGTCGGCTCCGGTGCGGGGGCGGCGAGCGCCGTGGTCCCGGCATCGCACACCAGGCGCGGTGTCGGCGGGACCATCGCGAGCTCACCCTCGGCGACGACCGGCGCTACCGACGGTGCTGCCGGCGGTGGCTCCGCCGGGGCGTGCTGCGACCCACTCGGCCCAGGGCCACAGGCTGCCGTCCACGTCAAGACGCAGACCACCGTGTGGAAACGAACCACACGCCTATTGTGGCACGAACGATCCAACGCTCGCCCGCACGCGTTTAGGATCTCTGCATGACCTTTCGAAATACACCCGCGCGTCGAGCGCGCGCCTTGGGAATCGCGATCCTCGCGTTCGCGCTCGTCGCCGTCGCCGCCGCACCCGCGGACGCCAAGCGTCGGCGTCAATTCGGCAACGGCGGCTCCGACTTTTCCTCGAACGGCACGTTCGGGCTCGGGCTCGAGCTCGGCAGCCCGTCGGGGCTCAACGGCAAGTACTTCCTGAGCCAGAGCACCGCGCTCAACTTCGGCGTCGGCTGGATCTACGATCGGTACTACTACGACGACCGCGACGGCATCCATCTCTACATCGATCACCTGTGGCACCCGTTCGTGCTCGCGCGTGCGGAGCCGTTCCAGATCCCGTTCTACGTCGGCATCGGCGCGCGCCTGTGGAGCTTCGATGATCGCCGGGAGCGGTTCGAGGATGACTCCGGGTTCGCCCTCGGTGCCCGCGTCCCGCTCGGCATCGCGTTCGACTTCAACAACATCCCGCTCGACATCTTCGTCCAGCTGACGTTCGTCGTGGACGTGCTGTTCGGCTATCGCGACGAGCGCGCCGGCCTTCACCTCGAAGGCTCGGTGGGTATTCGCTACTGGTTCGACTGACGCGCGCCTACCGCTGCATCTCGATCCAGAGCGGGACATGGACGGCCTCGGCGCCGGCGACCTCGATCCCGCTGCGCCGCACCTCGATCTGCCCGCGACCGCCGACGCTGTAGTACGCGCTGATGGCGTAGGTCCCGGGCGGCATCGCCTCGAAGCGATAGCGGCCCTGATCGTCGCTGACGGTGTGCTGGGCCGTCTCGGTGCTGCTCGCGCGCACCGCCGTGACGACGGCCCCGGACACGCGCTGGCGGGTGCCGATGTCCGTGATCGTGCCCTCGATCAGCACCTGGGTCGCCGTCAGCTGCTGCGGCCGGTAGCGCGCGATCTCGCTGCCCTGGAGCACGCTGTGATCGATCACGATCGGATCGGGGCGCCCGAGTGTGAACACGAGATCGACCATCGTGATCTCGCCGGCGCGGACGTCGATGTTGGTGACGTCGATCGGCTGGCCCGCGAACGTCGCGCGCATCGCGTAGCGCCCCGGTGCGAGGTTCTGGATGTCGTAGAGGCCGCGATCGCTCGACGTCGTGACGTGCGGCTTCGCCGAGGCGGTCGCCGTAGCCGGCCCCGTTGCCGGCGCCGCCGGGCCGACGCGGACCTCGGCGGTCGCGACGGGATCGCCACTATCGTGATCGCGCGCGAGGCCGGCGATCCCCCCGGTGGTCGCGCGAGCGCGCGATGAGGATGCAGGCGTCGACGCGCACGCGGCGAGCACGGCCAGGACGAGCAGGTAGCGCACGGGCGGAGGATGGACGCGCAGGCGACCGCCGCCAAGGCCGCGGGGCCTGGCAGTGTCCAACGGTGGTCCGGTGGTCCCGATGTCCTGCGCCTCATCCATGACACCGCCCGCGTCGCATGTGCGTAGAATCCACGCCATGCTGCGCAGCGCCCTGTTCGGTCTCGTCGCGGTCCTCGCGTCTGGCACGGTCGCCTCGTGCGGCACGCAGGCCGAGGCGCCGCCCGCGGCGGTCGGCTCTGTTGCCGGCAAGGTGATCGACGTGACCGGCGTCGCGCAGGCGTCACGCGCCGGCGCGCCACCGCGCGTGCTCGCGACCGGCACCGAGATCTACGGCGACGATGTCATCGTGACGACCACGGGCGTCGTCGAGATCGAGCTGTTCCACAACGCCGCGCGGTGGTCGCTCCAGGGCGGCAAGCGGGTGCGCGTCGATCAGTCGCTCGCGTGGGGACTCACGAAGCAGCAGGCCTCGGCCGCGGTCGAGCACACGACGGCGGCGGCCGGTCGCAACGCCGAGCGCAGCGCTGCGGACACCGGT
>JALZOI010000988.1 GCA_030857245.1 Myxococcota bacterium | reverse complement strand
GACCGAGACCGAGACCGACACCGAGACCGAGACCGACACCGAACCCGAACCCGAACCCGAGACCGAGACATGGCGGCCGGCCGTCTCACCTGCCCGATCGCTGGAGCCCGATCCCGGATCCGGACTCGGACTCGGACTCGGTCTGTTCAGCTAATCATCAAGATGTCCCGTCAGCTTCAGCTTGTTCTTCGCCGCCTTCGCGAGCTTGCTGCGCGGGCGCTCCTCGATGATCCCCTCGAGCAGCTCGGCGCCGAGCTCCTCGTTGGAGCCTTCGCCCGACTCGATCAGCCGGAAGCCGAGCGCGTAGATCGCCTCGTCGGAGACCTCGTTCTCGCGGGCGAGTCGCTTGGCGACGGGGAAGCCCTTCGTGGCGAGCCGCGCGAACTGCTCGAACACCGGATCGTCGGTGCGGGCGGCGCGGATGATGCCCTCGCCGGCGGCCTCGAGGCACAGCACCGCGAGGAAGAAGCGCTGCTCGTCATCGATCGCCGCGTCGAGATCGGCGCGCGAGCGCAGCAGCGGCTTGAGGCTGCCGAAGGCCTCGACCGCCTTGCCCGCCTTGCGCAGGCGCTTCGCGCGATCGAACAGCAGCTCGACGTGCTTCGCCGGCGCGACATCGGAGATCAGCTCGGCGAGCACGCGCTCGATGACGATCTGATCGGCGGTCGCCTTGCCCTTGAGGTGGACATCCATCAGCTCGCGGACGCGGTCCACGAGCTCCTCGACGGCCTGGTTCGAGACGTGGCCGCGGTGCGAGCGGATCACGCCGGCGTAGCGCCGCGCGATCTGATCGTCCTTGGTCGCGAGCAGCGCGCGCGTCACCGGCAGCACGGCTTCGGGTGCCTTCGAGAGGCCGCGCGCGGCCGCGTCGCGCGCCATCGGATCATCGCCGCCGAGCGCCTCGACGAGCGCCTTCACCGCGCCTGCTCCACCACCGGCCGGTAGCCGCTCCATCGCGAGCTTCTGCGCCGCGACGTTCTTCGACTTCGCGAGCGAGCCGAAGGTCTTCGCGAGGGACTCGGGGATCCGCGCCCCGCGCAGCGTGTCGACGGCGGACTGCGCGACCGCGAGGTCGTCGCCGTCGGCGAACTCGATCAGCTGCTCGATCACCTTCTCGGTGCCCTTCGCCTCGCTCTGCGCGACGATGCGGCGGAGCCCCGAGATCGCCGCCAGCCGGATCGGCCGCGGCTCGTCGGCGTCGGCGAACTTGAGCAGCAGCGACTGCGTCGAGGGCCGCGCGAGGTACCCGATCAGGCGGAGCAGGCTGCCGAGCTCGGCGACGCCGCGCGCGACCTCGGGATCGCGCAGCGGGTCCGGGCCCTGGCCGTTCCCCGCATGGCCATGGCTGCCGGCGCTCGCGGGTGGCGCGCTGCCCGGCTTCGACGGCTAGGTCCCGGCCTTCGGGCTCGGCGCGGCGCCGGCCTTCGCGCGCGCTTTCGGGGCGGCGGCGGCCGCCTTCTGCGCCTTCGTCCACGCCTTGCCGAGCTCCTTGTTGACCTCGCTGGCGCGCGCGACGGCGACCTTCTCGACGAGGTTCGAGATCCGGGAGGCGGTGGCGTCACGTCCCGAGCCCTGGCTGTCGAGCTCGGCGCGGAGCAGCTGCAGCGCTTGCTCCCCGAACTCGGGATCCGAGAGCTGATCGAGCACGGCCTCGACGGACGGCTGCGTGCCACGACGCAGCAGCAGCTGCGCCATCACGCGGCGCGCCGAGACCGGCCCGGCCGCGACCTCCTTGCGCAGCGTCGCCTCGGCCGACGCGCCCTGCTGTGCGAGCACCTGGGCCGCGCGCTCGGCCAGCGCCTCGTCCCCGCTGCGGAGGAGCGGGACGAGCTTGGTCGCGATCCCGCTGGCGCCGAACTCGGCGAGCCCCTCGAGCGCGATCCGTCGGACGCCGCCATCGGAATCGCCCAGGCGCTCGGTCAGCGCGGCCTCGACCAGCTTGTCGCCCTTGCCCACGGCGGAGAGCACGGTCACCGCCGCGACCCGGAGCTCGACGCGTTCGGAGTCGAGCAGATCGATCACAGCCCCACCTAGGTTCTTCGCCATCAGGGGGCAAGGTACCGACGGGGCTCACGCGTTGTAAAGACCGGCCGCCCACGCCACGAGCCCACCAGCGATCAGCGCCGCGCCGATCAGGGCAGGGCGCCGCACCACGTTCCCGGGGGCGTCGATGCCACGCCGCACGATGACCGCGATCCCCGCCAGCCAGCACACGATGCCGAGCACCGCGAGCGCCGCGGCCGGCGTGCTCGGGCGGCGATCCTCGCGCAGCCGGGCGGCGTGCCAGGCCTCGCG
>JALZOI010000349.1 GCA_030857245.1 Myxococcota bacterium | reverse complement strand
CGCGTTCGGCTTGTTCGTCGCCGGGCTCGCCGTGCTGCAGCTCGTTCGGCCGTCGAGCCGACCGCTCGCGGCGCGCTGGCGGGTGGCGTTCCTCATCGCCGGCGGCATCGCGCATGGGCTGTTCGGGACCGGCGGCCCGATGATCGTCTACGTGGCGCGCCGCCGGCTCGCGGACAAGCGGGCGTTCCGCGCCACCCTCGCGGTGTTGTGGCTCGTCCTCAACGTCGCGTTGCTCATCAACTTCGTCGCGCTCGATCGCGTCGGGCCGGAGACCGTGGATCTCGGGCTCGTGCTCGCGCTCGCGATCATCCCGGGGCTGTGGCTCGGCGAGCGCGTCCACCGGGCGCTCGACCCGGCGCGCTTCGAGCGGGTCGTGTGGAGCCTGCTGCTCGTCGCGGGCCTCGCGCTCGCCGTGCGCTCCGCCTTTGCCTGACAGCGCCGCCTGGCTGTGGCTGCTGACGCCGGAGGCGTGGTCGCCGCTGGTTGGTGGATGACGTGGCCGCTCGGATCGAGTAGGACTGCGGGCATGACCGAGGCTGTCCGGCGGCTCGAGCAACGTCTGTACCGGGACGTCAAGGCGACCTGCGAGAGCTACCAGCTGCTCGCGCCGGGTGACCGGGTGCTCGTCGCGATGTCGGGTGGCAAGGACAGCTACACGCTGTTCCACCTGCTGAGCCGGCTCGTGCCGCGGCTACCGTTCGAGGTCGAGCTGATCGGCGTGCACCTCGATCAGGCACAGCCAGGCTACGACGGCTCGGGCCTGCGCGCGTTCCTGGAGGCGTCGGGGCAGCGCTTCGAGATCCTCCGCGAGGACACGTACTCGGTGGTGACGTCACACCTGCCCGAGACCGCGACCTATTGCTCGATGTGCTCGCGCCTGCGCCGCGGGATCCTGTACTCGGCGGCGGAGCGGCTCGGCTGCAACAAGCTCGCGCTCGGCCATCATCGCGACGACTCGCTCGAGACCTTCCTGCTCAACCTGTTCTACAGCGGCAAGCTGCAGGCGATGCCGGCGAGCTATCGCACCGACGATGGCCGCTTCGAGGTGATCCGCCCGCTGATCGAGTGCGGGGAGGCCGACATCGCCGCGTTCGCGGCCGAGATGCCGTTCCCGATCATCCCGTGCAACCTGTGCGGCTCGCAGGAGGGCCTCAAGCGAGACGCCATGACCGCGCTGCTCGCGGACCTCGAGCGCACCAACCCGCACGTTCGCGCGATCATGGCGAACGCGCTCCGCAACGTCCGGCCGACGCACCTGCTCGATCGCGATGTCGCGCGGGCCTGGGCCGATCGCAGCCCCGAGATCCGCCCGCAGACGATCCCGACGCCGCGGCCGAAGCACGCCGCCGCGCAGCCCGTCGTCACCGGCGCGCGCCACGACGGCAAGCTCCGCTTGCCCGTCGTCGACTGACCGTCGCGTCGCCTACGCCTGCGCCTACGCGATCACGGGCAGAACGCGGCCGCGAACGTCCCGACCTCGTTCTGCGTCGCGAGGTTCGGGCACGCCATCTCCGGCGACAGCGCGCCGGTCGTCGCGATCGACGACGACAGCGTGCACGGCGTGCTGTTCTGATCGCAGTTGTTCGACCAGCCGCACATGCAGCCATTGGCGCTGTTGGTGCCGTTGAGGCCGAGGCCCCAGCCGATCGCGCCGATCGCGAAGTCGCCGACCTTCGACGATGGCACCTGGTCGGAGATCCACGCGACGTCGTTCTTCACGAGATCACCGCAGTCGTGGAAGCTGGTCGCGAAGCTGTACTGGCTCCCGACGGTGGTCTGGGTGCCGCCAAACACCACCATCACGTACTGTCCGGCGAGCGGACGAACGGTGGTGACCATCACGCCGATGCTCGACAGCGCCGTCGTGATCCGGGTCGTGATCGCCTGGATCTGCGCCGCGCGATCCCCCGCGGTCGTGCGGTACCGCGGCACGGTCGCCGTGCTCACGCCGATCCAGCTCGCCTGGTCGGCGGTCGCGTCACTCGGCGTCGCGCGCGTCAGCGTGGCGCCTTCGAAGTTCAGGTAGACGACGCGTGCGCTGCACCGGGGCGCATCGATGCTCGCGTCCGGCGTCACGGTGCCGCCGGGACCATCCGGCGTGGTCGGCGCGTCCGTGCCGCTGCTGTTCGACGAGCCCCCGATCGTGGCCTCACACGCGGCGCTCCACAGCACAGCGATCGCAACCACCACCTTCAGGCTCATCCCACCATGGTGGCGGGTTCCGGACCCGCCGCCAACTGGGAGCGCGCACCTCTCGATCTGGGGCATGGGGTCCCGGGCTACCCGAGCTGGCCCTTCACGGCCTCGTTGACCTCGGCGGCGTTGGCTCCGGGGGCCGACTTCATGACCTGCCCGACGAAGAACCCGAGGAGCCCGACCTTGCCAGCCTTGTACTGGGCGGCCTTGTCGGGGTTGGCCGCGATCACCGCCTGGATGGTCCCGGCGAGGTCCCCGTCTCCCGTGGTCCCCACCTGGTCGGCGGTGACGGCGGCCAGGGGCTGGCCGGTCTCGATCATCCGGGCGAGCGCGGCCTTGCCGGCGGTGCCCTGCAGCCGCTGCTCGGCGACCGCGCCGATCAGCTCGGCGAACCGGATCGCATCGAGCCCGACCGTGCCGAGCTCCTTGCCGCCGAGCGCGCGCGGCAGCTCGTTGATCATCCACTTCGCGGTGATGTCGGCGTGGCCGACCTTCGCGACCGTCGCCTCGTAGAGCCCCGCGGTCTCGCGATCCCCGGTCAGCAGATCGGCCCAGTCGGCGGTCACGCCACCGAGCGCGGCGATCCGGCCGTGCGCCTCGGCGAGCAGCGGATCGCGCGCACGCGCCTCGGCGCGATACTCCGCGGGTGATTTGCTCTTGGGCCGCGACGCCGCCTTCGCGTTCGGCTTGCGCGCCACCTCGGCGGTCGCCGCGGGCTTGCTCGCCGCCGCCTCGGCGGACTTCGACTCGCGCAGCGTGACGATCCGGTTCAGCACGAGCGCGCCCGGCTGCGTCTCCTCGTCGACGATGAAGTACCCGACGCGCTCGAGCTGCCAGCGCGAGCCCACGGCGGCGGTGGCGAGGCTCGCCTCGAGCCGGGCGCCGTGCACGACCTCGAGCGACGCGCCGTCGAGATGCTCGAGGAAGTCGCCGCCGCCCTCCTCGGGGCGCGGGTGCTTGAACAGCCGGTCGTAGAGCCGGACCTCGGCGGCGAGGCTGGTCGCCGCGTCGACCCAGTGGATCACGCCCGAGATCTTGCGGCCGTCCGTCGGGTTCTTCCCCGCGATCGTGTCGGGCACCACGGTCGCGCGGATCGCCTGCACGTGGCCGTGGGGATCGCGGCGGGTGACCTCGTCGGCCGTGATGCACGGCCCGTAGCGCAGCCGGACGGTGCGCCCGGGCGCGAGGCGCTGGTAGCTGGCGGGCGGATCGTCGCGCCAGTCCTCGCGGTCGATGAAGATCCGCGCGCCGATCGCCAGCGCGCGCGAGCCCGGCTTGCCGACGTCGGGCGGGAAGAACGGGGCGTCGAGCGGCGCGGTCGCGGGCAGCCCGACGAGCTCGACCTCGATCGGCCGCAGCACACCCATCACGCGCGGCGCGGTCTGGTTGAGGTCGTCGCGGACGCAGTACTCGAGCTTGCCGATGTCGACCATCGAGTTCGCCTTGGCCACGCCGATCATGTCGGCGAACGCGCGGATCGCCTCGGGGCTGTAGCCGCGGCGGCGGAGGCCCGCGATCGTCGGCATCCGCGGGTCATCCCAGCCGCGCACGTAGTTGCCCTCGACGAGCTGCAGCAGCTTGCGCTTGCTCATCACGGTGTACTCGAGCGCGAGCCGCGCCATCTCGTACTGGCGGGGCCGCGGCTCCCACGGGCCGGTGTTGTCGAGCACCCAGTCGTAGAGCTCGCGGTTGTTCTCGAACTCGAGCGTGCAGATCGAGTGCGTGATGCCCTCGATGCCGTCCTCGAGCGGATGCGCGTAGTCGTACATCGGGTAGATGCACCACGCGTCGCCGGTCCGGTGGTGGTGCGCGTGGCGGATCCGGTAGAGCAGCGGATCTCGCATCTTCATGTTCGCCGACGCCATGTCGATCTTCGCGCGCAGTGTGCAGGCCCCGTCGGGGAGCTCGCCGCTCTTCATCGTGCGCAGCCGCGCGAGGTTCTCGTCGACCGAGCGGTCGCGGAACGGGCTCGGCGTGCCGGGCTCGGTGAGGCTGCCGCGGTACTCGCGGATCTGCTCCTCGTCGAGATCGCACACGTACGCCTTGCCCTCGCGCACCAGTCGCTCCGCGAGCTCGTACATCCGCGGGAAGTAGTCCGCCGAGAACAGCACGGCGCTCGGGTCGAAGCCGAGCCAGCGGACGTCGCGCTCGATGGACTCGACGTACTCGACGTCTTCCTTCGTCGGATTCGTGTCGTCGTAGCGCAGGTTGCACGTCCCGCCGTAGTCGCGAGCGATCCCGAAGTCGACGCAGATCGCCTTCGCGTGCCCGATGTGGAGGTAGCCGTTCGGCTCCGGCGGGAACCGGGTCGCGACGCGCTGGTGCCGGCCGGACTTCAGGTCGTCGTCGATGATGTCGCGGATGAAGTCGTTGCGTTCGGCGGCCATGGCGCGGGGACTCTACCGCAGACCGGCCAGGACGCAGCTCGTCGCCGCTCAGTTGAGCAGGCTGTAGGCCGTGATCGAGACCAGCGTCGCGAAGATGCTCTTGAGCAGGCTCGATGTCGCCTCCGGGACACCCATCGGGAGCGTGGTCGGATGATCCGAGGTGATCCAGACGCGGACCTGCTTGTCCCCGCCATTGGCGGCGATGGCGACCTCGGCCGTGCCGGTCGGGATGTTCTCGATCACGATCTTCTCGGTCCGGGCATCCTCGACGACGAGCAACCCGTTGACCGCGACGGAGACGCCCGACGCCGACTGCGAGAGCAGCAGCACGAGGGTGCCGGTCGGGGCGTCGGGCGCGGCGGGATAGCGCGACCGCACGTCGTGGGCGCACCCACCGATCAGCAACACGAGGAGGATCATCAGGCGCATGTGGCTTGGTCCAGCGCGGCCGCTGCGCGGTTGCCCGCCCTCGCACGCGTCCGAGGTTTCGGCTAGGGTGCGCTCGCCATGGCGCGCATCAACGAGCACTACGCGAAGCTCCCCGCGAGCTACCTGTTCCCCGAGATCGGACGCCGCGTCCGCGCCTACCAGGCCGCGCATCCCGACGCGCGCGTGATCCGGCTCGGCATCGGCGACGTCACCGAGCCCCTCGCGCCCGCGATCGTCAGCGCGATGCACGACGCGGTCGACGAGCTGGGCAAGCGCGAGACCTTCCGCGGCTACGGCCCGGAGCAGGGCTACGACTTCCTGGTCGAGGCGATCCGCGCGGCGGACTATCAGCCCCGCGGCGTCGACATCGCCGCCGACGAGATCTTCGTCAGCGACGGCAGCAAGTGCGACAGCGGCAACGTGCAGGAGATCTTCGCGCTCGCCGCGCGCGTCGCGGTCACCGATCCCGTGTATCCGGTGTACGTCGACTCGAACGTGATGGCCGGGCGCACCGCCGCCGCCGGCGCCGACGGCCGCTATCCCGGCCTGACGTACCTGGTGGGCACCGAGACGAACGGCTTCCAGCCCGAGCCGCCGGCCGAGCCGGTCGATGTCGTCTATCTGTGCTCGCCGAACAACCCGACCGGCACCGTCGCCACGCGCGCGCAGCTCGAGCGCTGGGTGGCGTGGGCGCGCGCGAACGACGCGATCATCCTGTTCGACGCGGCGTACGAGTCGTACATCTCCGATCCCGCGCTGCCGCGATCGATCTACGAGATCGAGGGCGCCCGCGAGTGCGCGCTCGAGCTCCGCAGCTTCTCGAAGCGCGCCGGGTTCACCGGCGTGCGCTGCGCGTTCATGGTCGTGCCGAAGACCGTGATGGGCACCGGCGCCGACGGGGCGCGGGTCTCGCTCAACGCGCTGTGGGCCCGCCGCCACACCACGAAGTTCAACGGCGCGTCGTACGTCGTGCAGCGCGGCGCCGCGGCGGCGTACTCGGCGGCTGGCCTCGCGCAGACCACGGCGCAGATCGCGTTCTACATGGAGAATGCGCGGCTGCTCCGCGAGGGCCTCGGCGCGCTCGGGTTCACGGTGTTCGGCGGCGTGCACGCGCCGTACATCTGGCTGCGCACGCGCAACAACGCCACGTCCTGGGAGTTCTTCGATCGCCTGCTCAGCGAGGCGCAGGTCGTGGGTACGCCAGGCTCCGGCTTCGGCCCGGGCGGCGAGGGCTACTTCCGGCTGTCGGCGTTCAACTCGCGCGAGCATGTCGAGGAAGCGATCGGGCGGATCCGTCGCGTCTTCGCCTGACCATGCCGCAGTGGTCGCTCGAGCACGCGATGATGGTGCGCCAGGTCGGCGCGGGTCGCGTGATCGTGTGGCTGCACGGGCTCGGCGAGTGGTCGGCGAGCTTCGACGCGGTCGTCGCGGCGCCCGAGCTCGCCGGCTTCACGCACGTGCTGCCCGACCTGCCAGGTTACGGCCGCTCCCCGTGGCCGCGCGCGCTGCCGCCCGGCGACTCGCTCGAGCAGCTCGCCGAGCACCTGGCGAGCTGGCTGCGCAACCGCCCGCCCGTGATCCTGATCGGGCACTCGATGGGCGGCGTGCTCGCGACCCTCGTGGCCGAGCGCATCCCGGTCGCCGCGATCCTCGACGTCGACGGCAACCTGTCGCGCGGCGATTGCGTGTTCAGCGCGCAGGCCCTCTCGTACACCGCGGACGAGCTCGCGGCCCACGGCCTCGCCGAGCTCCGCGCGCGGGTCTACGAGGGCGGGCTCGGCTCGCCCGCGCTGCGCAACTACTACGTGGGCTTGTCGGCCGCGAGCCCGGCCGTGTTCCATCGCCACGCCACCGATCTCGTGGCGCTCAGCGCCAGCGAGACTCTCGCCGGTCGGCTCGCGGCCGTACCCGCACCGACGCACTTCATCGCGGGCGTGCCCGGCGGCATCTGCGAGCACAGCCGCGGGCTGCTCGACCTCCATGGCGTGCGGTGCCATGGCATCGAGCCGTCGGGCCACTGGCCGTTCGTCGATCAGCCGGCCGCGTTCGCGAAGCTCGTCGGCGAGCTCTGCCGGTCGATCGCATAGCGCCGCATCGGTGCGCCTCGCGGTCAGCGGGCGACGCGCTTGCGCAGCTTCTCGCGGCCGCCCTCGAAGTCGAACTTCGCGAAGATCACGAAGCTGTTCTCGGGATCGACCAGCTTCGGCCACATCGCGACCGCGACCTCGACGCGACCGTCGTCGAAGTCGAGCAGCCCGAGGACGACCGCGATCTGGTTCGCCTGGAAGTGGTTCGCCTCGGCGGCCTGCCGGACGACCGCGAGCTTCCCGCTGTCGAAGTCCGCCGCCTCGATCGCGGCGGCCAGGCGCTTGAACGCCTCCGGGGCCATCGCCCCCGGGCGAGTGGGTGCCCGGCGCTCGTCGCGGCGGGCGACCAGCGTCTCGAGGGCGCGGCGGATCTCGGTGATGCCGTGCTCGAGCACGGATGCCTGCGCGCGCAGCGAGCGCCGCTCGTCGCGATCCGCCGCCT
>JALZOI010000348.1 GCA_030857245.1 Myxococcota bacterium | reverse complement strand
CCGCGCCGCCGTCGCCGCCGTGACGGCGCCGCTACTCGCCGAGCGCGCCGTACTGCGTGGGGCGGCGATCGCGGAAGAAGCCCATGCTCGCTCGGACCCGGCGGATCTGCGCGAGGTCGAGCGTGGCGATCGCGATGCCGGGCGCGGCGCGGCCGAGCTCGGCGAGCTTGTCGCCGCGCGGATCGCAGATGAACGAGCTGCCGTAGAACGTGATCGCGTCGGGGCTGTCGCCCTCCTTGCCGATCCGGTTCGCGGCGACCACGCCGACCGCGTTGGCGACCGCATGGCCGACCATCACGCGCTGCCACGAGTCGCGGCTGTCGAGCTCGGGCTCCTCGGGCTCGCTGCCGATCGCGGTCGGGTAGAACAGCACGTCGGCGCCGGCGAGCGTCATCGCGCGCGCGGCCTCCGGGAACCACTGGTCCCAGCAGATCGCCACGCCGATGGTGCCGAACCTCGTCGCGAACGACCGGAAGCCGGTGTTGCCGGGCTTGAAGAAGAACTTCTCCTGGTAGCCGGGCCCGTCGGGGATGTGCGTCTTGCGATAGACGCCGAGGTTCGTGCCGTCGGCGTCGAGCACCGCGACCGAGTTGTAGTGCTCGGGCCCGGCCTGCTCGAAGAACGACACCGGGATCACGACGCCGAGCTGCGCGGCGAGCTCCGCGAAGTGGCGGATCGTGCGGTGCGCCTCGGCGGGCTGCGCGCGCGCGAAGTCCTCCTCGCGCTGGGTGCGGCAGAAGTAGTGGCCCTCGAACAGCTCGCTCGGCAGGATGATCTGCGCGCCCTGGCTCGCGGCTTCGCGCACGAGCTCCGTCACGCGCGCGACGTTGGTCGCGACGTCATCGGTGAGCTCGGTCTGCAGCGCGGCGACGGTGACCTTCGACATCGGGGCACCTTAGCCGATCTGTAGGCGGGGACACGTCGCATGCAGGTCCGGGTGCGGGCGCGCCACCGGTGTGGGATCGGTGCACGCAGCGGTGAAGGTCCGGCACGTTTTGACACGACGTGCGCCGCAAGCCCGCGGAACCACACATGGCGCACCGCGTGCAAATCGGCTCGGGCATGTCGAGATGGCTGCTCCTGCTCCTCGTTCCCGCGTGCAACAGCACGTTCGATCCCGAACCGCCGACGGCGCTGCCGTACGCCACGCGGGCGCTCTCCCTCGCGAACACGCACACGCTGATCGCCACCGAGCTGCCGCCGAACTCGATCGCCAACGTCGAGTTCGCGGGCACCGAGGTGCCGCGGCCGTACGATGACGCGGGCCATCCGCTCGCGCTCGACCTGCCCGCCGCGCGCGACGTCGCCGTCGGCCGCGCGCATGCGTGCGTGCTATCGGCGACCGGCAGCGTGCACTGCTGGGGCGATCAGACCTACGGCGCGCTCGGCGCGCACCGCGCATGCTTGCCGCCGCTCGCCGAGGGCGGGCTGCCCGACTGCGTGCTCGGCGCGCTGATCATGCCGTCGCTGCCGCCGACCCGCGCGCTCGCCGCTGGCGATGACGTCACGTGCGCGACGCTGCTCGATGATCGCGTCGTGTGCTGGGGCGAGGCCGGCGCCAAGCTCGGCGGCTCGGTGCTGCCGTCGCTCGACCCGCCCACGCCGATCAAGCTCGCGGGCGGCGCGTCGCTCGCCGCCGAGCGCGTCGTGATCTCGCACGGGACGGTCTGCGCGATCGATCTCGACGCGCGGCTGTGGTGCTGGGGCGATCGGTTCGGCGCGACGCCGCAGCTGCAGCCACAGACCGGCGTCGTCGACATCGCGATCGGCCGCCGCCACAGCTGCATCATCGACGCGGGGGGCCTGGCCTGCTGGGGCGACAACCGCAACGGCCAGGTCGGTGACGCCGCCGGCGCGCGCCGCTGCCCGGTCGACGAGACCGTGCCCTGCGTGCACGTCGATCCGCTCGCGCTCGAGCTCGACGCGGTGCGGGTCGTCGTCGGCGAGCGCCACACCTGCGCGCTGCGCCGCGATGGCGCGGTCGCGTGCTGGGGCTCGAACGAGGTCGGCCAGCTCGGCCGCACCGACGCGTTCCTCGTCGGAGATCTCGGCTTCGTGCTCGAAGGCGCCGCCGAGCTCGCGAGTGGCTACGCCCACACCTGCGCGCTGCGCGCCGACGGCACCGCGTATTGCTGGGGCAACAGCACCACCGTCTACGACCCCTCGCTCGCCAAGTGAAGCACCCGACCATGCAGACCTCCACGCAGCCCCCCATGCAGACCTCCATGAAGACCTCTCCCCAGCCTGTCCTGCCCTGCCTCGCGTTCATGCTCGTCGGCCTGCTCGTCCCCGCCACCGCGGGCGCCGAGGTGCTGCCCGGTGGCGAGGCGGAGCACTCGATCGCGCCCCACGCCAACGTCGGCATCGAGATGCTCGGCGGCGTCGACGCCTTCAGCTTCGGCGTCCGCACCCACGTCGGCGTCGACAAGGCGTTCGGCAGCGGCCGCATCCAGCCGAGCGTCGGCATCGGCGGCACCTTCGGCCTCGCCACGCTGTCCGTCACCGATCCGCGCGCGCTCGACGGCACGGTCTCGATCGGTCACTTCGACTGGGGCCCCGAGCTCCAGCTCGGCCTGCGCTGGGTCGACGGCGGCCTCGTCGACACCCGGCTGTTCGCGAGCTTCGCGTACCTCTACACGAACCTCGACGACCGGCTGATGCTCGACGCGATCGAGGGCGTCGAGGGCACGCGCGGCATGCGCGCCTCGATCGGCGGCAACTGGGCGGACCGCCTCGGCCGCGCCGCGTTCACCAGCCACAGCGGCCGCGACGGCTCGTGGGACTGGGCGCTGCTCATCGTCCCGCAGCAGGTCGAGGCGACGTTCGAGCGCAGCGCCGGCTCGGATCGCTACGGGATCACGTTCTCGTACGGGATCTGAGCCACCCCGAGCGACTCAGAACGTGACGAGCACGCTGACCCGGAGCTGGGTGTCGTAGCGCTTGATGCCGTCGGGCGGCGTGCGGTCGTACGCGACGATGAGGGCGTCGGAGAGCGCGATCCGCTTCGTCAGCTTGCTCGTGACCGAGACCTCCGCGAGGAGGCGGACGTCGCTCGGGTCATCGAAGCGCGGCTGGACGTAGATCGTCTCGGCGATCGAGACGCCGGAGCCCAGGGTCTCGGTGCCGGTGACGTAGAAGGAGGCGCGGTGCGCGACGCTGCGATCGCCGGCATCGCTCGTGCCCGCGCGGTCGTCGAGGTGCTCGAGCTCGAACATGTACGCGGCGCCCGCGAGGATGCCGATGTCCTTCGTCGCCACGATCTGCAGGGCCGGGCCGGTGCCGACGATGGCGCGGACGGAGAGGCGACGGAAGGCATCGTACTCGTGCTGCGCGAACGCCTCCCAGCGCCACCGGCAGTCGAGCGTGACGCGGGCGCGGACGTGCTCGAACGAGCGGCGCGTGAGGGTGAGGCCGCGGCTCTTGCCGTAGCCGCCACGCGCCACCGCGAGCCCCAGGAACCGCCCGTGGCGAACGAGGACGCTGCCGGTGCCGCCGACATCGAAGAGCGGATTGTTGCCTTCGCGCCAGTCGAGCTTGAGCTCCGCCTGCGCGGTGACGCCGTCGGTCTCCGGCGGCTTCGCGAGCTGGCCCTGGACGTTCACGATCTGGGCATCGGCGGACCGGGTCGTCACGAGGAGGCCACCAGCGGCGACGAGGCTCGCGATCGCGATGCGGGTACGGCGGCTCACGGCCGCAGTCTCGGCGCGGTCCCCACCGGCGCGCAAGCGCGAGCACGGCGTGGCAAGCTGCGCGCGTGCGCTATGTCGGCAAGCTCTACCGGCCGCCGTCCGAAGCGGACGCGCTGATCCTGCAGGCCACGATCGGCTGCTCGTGGAACCACTGCACGTACTGCGACATGTACCGGGACAAGCCCGAGTTCCGGGTCCGACCGCTCGCCGAGTCGCTCGAGGATCTCGCCCGCGCGGGCCGCGAGCTCGGTCCGGACGTCGCCAAGGTGTTCGTCGCCGACGGTGACGCGCTCGTCATGGACCTCGCGCACTGGGAGCCGATCCTCGTGGCCTGTCGGCGCCTGTTCCCGCGGCTGCGCCGGGTCAGCTGCTACGCGACCGCCTCGAACGTGC
This sequence comes from Myxococcota bacterium, assembly GCA_030857245.1. GTDB lineage: Bacteria > Myxococcota_A > Polyangia > Haliangiales > Haliangiaceae > JABFXX01. The sequence continues at coordinate 3,463 of JALZOI010000348.1, read as the reverse complement.
TCGCCAAGACCGCCGCCGAGTTGCGGCGGCTGCGCGAGCTGGGCCTGGCGCTGCTCTACATGGGGCCCGAGTCGGGCGACGACGTGACGCTCAAGCGGATCGCCAAGGGCAGCACCGCCGCCGATCACGTCGAGGCGGCGCGGCGCGTCCGCGCGGCCGGGCTCGAGCTGTCGGCGATCTTCCTGCTCGGCGCCGGCGGCACCGAGCGGTCGGGAGAGCACGCGACCGGCTCGGCCGCGCTCGCCACCGCGATGGATCCCCACTACCTCGCGGCGCTGACCCTCACCGTCGTGCCGACCACGCCGCTCGCCACGCTCGCCGAGCGCGGCCGGTTCGTGCTGCCGACGGTCGACCACCTCCTCGGCGAGCTGCGCACGTTCGTCGATCAGGCGCGGCCGACCGACGCGCTGTTCCGCACCAACCACGCCTCCAACTACCTGCCGCTCGGCGGTCGACTGCCCCGCGATCGCGCGCGCATCGTCGCGTTGATCGATCAGGCGCTCGACGGCACCCTCGCGCTGCGCCCGGAGCGCCACCGCGGCTTGTGAGCGACGCGCCGGCGTGGCCCCCCGCACCGGATCGCTAGCCTAGCGCGACCGCGCCGCGCTCCAGGCGGCGAACTCTGCGCTTTGCACCAGCTCCGCCAGTCCAGGCGAGGCCCGCATCGCGGCATCGCTGAACGCGATCCCGAACCTGCTCTCGAGCACGTCGATCGTGGCCAGCGTCAGGGTCCATTCGCGACGCGCGAGCGCCACACCGAGCCTCGCGACATGTCCAAGCGCGAGAGCCGGCTCGTCGCGAACGAGCCGCTCCGCGCGGCGTGCTGCATCCTCCAGATCGCCCGGCCGGGCGCGCTGGACGAGGACACCGGCACGAAACGCGTCGAGTGCGCCGTCACCACCGACCGCACGTTCCACGAGATCGATCTGACGAAGCGCTTCGCTGAGATCCCCGGCCAGGAACGCCCGATTCATGGCCTCGAACGGGGTCGGCACATCCGCCGGCCGTCGCCGCGTGCGCTCCTCCATCGCCTGCCGGTGTGCCTCGGGTGACTGGCGTCCTGCGATCGCAACCCGGAGCGACTGGATCGTCCGCGCATCGAGCACCGCAGGTGGCAGGGTGTCGAGCGCCGCGAGCGCCTCGCCGTACTTGCCCTCGGCGTCGAGCCGATTGACTCGACCGATCGTGAGCGCCACCGCCGGATCCTCGGTGTCCTTGCTCATCAGCGCGTCGGCCATCTCGTCCGCGATCCACGTGCCGTTGTTGTACGAGTACACGTCCACGATGCGTACCAGTCCGTCGCTCGAGCGGGCGCCGCGGACCCCGAAGTACCCGAAGCTCGTGGTGGTCAGCTTGCGCAGCAGCGCACGGGACCCGCGCGCTTCGGTGCGAAGCAGACGCAGGTCATCGGCGCCGTTCAACCACGAGCACAGCTTCGTGGCCGCCAGCGAGAACATCACATCCGTCACGACGAGCGTTCCGTGCCCTTCCGCGGTCCGGCTCTTCACCGCTTCGATGAAGGCTCCGCGATCGATGAGCTCGGCGACCTTCGCGACATCGCAAGGCCGCCCTGCCGCCACGAGCGACGTCGCGAGCTGCGCGAGGGCTGCCTCGTCGGGCGTGGCGCGCGCCTGTGGGGTCGCTGGCGTGCTACACGCCATCACCACCACGACGCACGCGCTCAGGGATCGCACGACTCACTGTCGACGATCGGCAGGGGGCGAGCAAGGAGTCGACGCCGCTCGTGCGCGGGGTCTCGCCCGCGGAGGGCGCTACCGGGTCGCGATCGATGTTCGAGCGCAGCGCCAGCCGTGACCCGCAGCTCAGGGCCGCGGGCGCTCGCACGTCGGAAGTGCGAACCGGCGCGTCGTCTTGAGCGTGCGCGGATCGACGAGGCTGACGCCGGTGACGTTGACGAGCACGAGCTTGCCGCGGGCCATCGCGAGGCGGCTCGCGGCGACGCCCGGGTCGTTCGCGTTCGTGAAGCAGTCGTGGCAGGCCGCGATGTCGTCGCCCGGCGGCTGCGACTGGCTCTCGGCGCCGGTCCGGGTGTCGAGGACGGTGACGATGTCGCCGCCGTAGCTCGGCAGCGCCCACCGGGTGCCGCCGAGCGCCATGGGCTTGCCGCGGCCGAGGTGGCCCGCGAGCAAGCGCGGCGCGGCGTTGGGCGCGATCAGCAGGCCGCGCTCGATCGGCCACTGCCCGACGAGCACGAGCAGGTGGCTGCCGAGGAAGTACGCCGGCCCGAGCTGATCGGACGACTGCATCGGCAGCTGCACCGTGCGCGTGCGCTTGCCGGTCGCGAGCTCGATGACCACGGCGGTGGTGCCGACCATCTCCAGCGTGACGACGGCGCGCTTGCCATCGCGGCTCACGTCGACGAAGTAGCGATCCTCGCTCGGCGGGAGGTCGGTCGCGACGCAGCGCGTGCCGACACACACCTTGACCGCGCGTCCCTGCTGCTGGATGCGGGCCCGTGGGGCGGGCCGGGCGGCGGTCGCGTGCCGGAACGTCCCCTTCGCGAGGTCGAGCGCCGCGCAGGAGCCCTCGGCGTCTCCGCTCGTGCACAGCACGGCGGTGGTGCCACAAGCCTCGAACCGGCGGAGCACGACGTCGTCGCCCCGGAAGCAGAACGAGCCGGAGGTCTTCACGACCGGGCAGCGCGCCGGCGCGGCGCGGGCGGCGCCGAGGCATGCGGACAGGAGGACGATCGCCAGGACCCAGGTGCGCATCCTGGCCTTGAACGCTCGAATCATCCGGAGGTTCTATCAGCGGGCGCACCGGCCCGTGCGCTCGCACTCGAGGTCGGTGTCGGTGTCGGTGTCGCTGCGACCGTGGGACGACCGTGAGATGCGGCGATGCGGACGAGAAGCAGGTTTAGATGAGGACGAGTGACCCGGATCGATGCGCGCTGACGACGGGAGCCCACCGACCTTCGAGCTGGTGATCGCCGGGGCCCCCGACGAGCCGATCCGCCGGGAACGGTTCACCACGTTCGAGATCACGTTCGGACGGGTCCCCAGCAACGACGTCGTCCTCGCGACCGCGCAGGTCTCGAAGCGCCACGCGCGGTTCGCCGTCCAGGGTGGCCGCTGCATCATCGTCGACCTGAAGAGCAGCAACGGCACCTTCCTCAATGGCAGGCGGCTCACGGCGCCGGTGATCGTCACCTCCGCGGATCGCATCACCATCGGTCAATACACGATCTCGTTCGAGCCGATCGCGCCGAGCCCACCCGCGTAGGGGCTGCGGCCGGGCGATCAGCGGGCGAGCGAGCGCGGCGCGTGCATCGTGACCTCGAACTCGCGGAAGGCGACGCCCGCGCCCGGCATCCGGCGGGCGCCGGCCCAGCCGGCCCAGCTCTCGAGTCCGGCGGACTCGAGGATGTCGAGCCGCCCGGAGCTCACCCGCGCGGTGCCGCTGCCGCGGAACTGGACGACCGCGCGGCTCGACGCCTGCAGCG
>JALZOI010000026.1 GCA_030857245.1 Myxococcota bacterium | reverse complement strand
GCCCGGGGCGCCGCAACCTCCGGGCCCACCGCCGCCGGGCAAGACGACCTGGAGCGTCGAGCACGGTCACTGGCACTGAGCACGGGGACGCGGCGATCTCCCGCGTCCGAGCCACCGCGGCCCGTCCCGACCGCACGAGGACGTGCGTGGGTCGGGCTCCTCGGCGCTGGCGCATCGAGGACCAGCGCGTAGACTCGAGCGATGTCCGCGTCACTGAGGCTCGGCGTGATCGGCCACGTCGAGCACATCACGCTGGGCCGGGTCGCGCGCCTGCCCGTGCCGGGCGAGATCGTGCACCTCGCCGAGCCCCACGTGCTCGCAGGTGGGGGCGGCGGGATCGCGTTCTTCCAGCTCGCGCGAAGCGCGGCCGAGGTCCACTTCTTCACCGCGCTCGGCGAGGACGACGGAGCGCGGTTCGTCGAGCGCGCGATCGCGGGCACGCGCGCCACGCTGCACGCCGTGCGCCGCCGGACGCCCCAGACGCGCGACATCGTGATGATCGATCCGCAGGGCGAGCGGACGATCGTCGTGGTCGGCGAGCCGCTCCATCCGCGGGCCGACGATCCGCTACCGTGGGACCTGCTCGCCGGGCTCGACGCCGTGTTCTTCACCGGCCAGGATCCCGCGTTGCTCGCCCTCGCCCGTCACGCGCGCGTGCTCGTGGTACCCGCGCGACGCCGGCAGGCCATCCTGGCGGCGCGCGTCCCGATCGACGCCATCGTCGGCAGCCGGGTCGACCCGCGCGAGGTCAGCACGCTCGCAGACTACCCGATCCCACCGGCCGCGCTGGTGATGACCGATGGCCCGCGCGGCGGCATCGTCGAGACCCGCCACGGCATCACCCCGTTCCTCAGCCCCCCCGTGGCGAGCGCACTCGGAACCTACGGCGCCGGCGACAGCTTCGCGGGCGCCCTCACCTACTACCTGGGTGCGGGGCTCGCACCGGCACTCGCCGCTGCACGCGCGGCGCACCATGGCGCTGCGGTGATCGCCAGCCTCGATCCCCTCGCGGCGCAGCTGCCGTTGCCGTACGAGCCCGCCGGCTGAACGGCTTCACGCGTCGCCGGGAAACGCGATGGTGCTGAGCAGTGCGTTCTCGGCCTGCCGCGAATCCAGCCGCGTGTGCTGGACGACGATCGGGACGTCGGACTCGATCACGCTCGAGAAATCGGTGTCCATCGGAACCGGCTCGGGATCGCTCAGATCGTTGAACCGGATGTGGCGCGTGCGCCGCGCCGGCACCTCGAACCGGTAGGGTCCCGACGGTTCGCGATCGCTGAAGTACACGGTGATCGAGACCCGCGCCACGACATCGCCGGCGTTGAGCACGCACACCGTCTCGTGGCTGGTCATCTGCGGCGCCGGACCGGTGCTGCCGACGGGAATGTAGCCCTCGGCGATCGCCCACTGCTTGCGTCCCATCGTCATCGCATTCTCCCGTCGAAGGTGAGCACGGTCTTGACGTCGTCGGGCCGCTGCTCGAGTGCGGCGGCCCAGCTCGCCAGCGGAACCCGCCGGGTGATCAGGCGTTCGAGCCACTGCGGATCGGCGCGCTGGAGGGCGGCCGCACCCTGGTCGTAGTGGGCGCGGTTCGCGTTGACCGAGCCGAACACGACGTTGTTCTCGAGGACCAGCTCGCGGTTGAGCCCGCCGGCGTCGACGGGCAGCCGCTTGCCGGCCGCCGAGACGCCGGTCAGGCACACGATGCCGTTCGGCCGCACGGCGAACATCGCGTCGATGACCAGCGACGGCACGCCCGTGCACTCGAGGATGATGTCCGCCCTGCCTGCCTCGGCGATGGTGCCCGTGTGATAGGTCGCGTCCAGATCGGCGACGAGCTGGGGCTTGGGGCCGTCGGTGTGACGATCGAGGACGTGGACCTCGAACCCGCGCTGCACACCGAGCAACGCGGCGAGGAGACCGATCGGGCCGGCCCCGATCACCAGCACGCGGCGAGGTGCCCAGAACGCGCGCTGACCGATCCGGTCGATCTGGTCCCAGGCCTTCGCGACCACACTCGCGGGCTCGATCAGCACGCCGAGCTCGGCGAGCGCTGGATCGATGCGCACGGCGAAGCGGGGCTCCAGCCGATAGCGTTCGACGGCGAAGCCATCGAGCTCCTTGATGCCGTGCTCGACGTACCGGCCGTTCTCACACATGTCCCATGCGCCGTGCGCGCAGCTCGCGCACGGCACGGGATCCGGCTGACGCACGATGCCAGCGACCCAATCGCCCCTCCTCAGCCCGCATCCGGCCGGGGCCTCGAGCACCCGACCGAGCGACTCGTGGCCGAGGATCAGCCGATCACCCCCGGGCGGCGGTGCACCATGCTCGCCGCGGATGATCTCGCGATCGGTGCCGCAGATCCCGACGGCCCGCGCCTCGATCAAGACCTCGCCGAGCGACGGGTCGGGCTCGGGCACCTCGTCGAGGCGCGCCGCGTTGGCGGTTCCGGGGGCCACGGTCAAGGCGAGCATCGGGGCCTCATGGCTTCTGGCGCTCCCCGGCGGGGGTGGCCTCGCTCTGGGTCAGGTTGAACGCCGTGTTGACCACGCCGACGTGGGAGAACGCCTGCGGAAAATTACCGAGCAGTCGGCGAGCGACCGGGTCGTACTCCTCGGCGAGCAGGCCGACGTCGTTGCGCAGCGAGAGCAAGCGGTCGAACAGTGCGCGCGCTTCCTCCGCGCGGCCCATGAGCGCGTAGTTGTCGGCCAGCCAGAAGCTGCACGCGAGGAACGCGCCCTCGCCGGGCGGCAACCCGTCGTCGGTCTCCTCGGTCCGGTAGCGCAGGACGAGCCCGTCGTGCAGGAGCTCGCGCTCGATCGCGCGGATCGTCCCGACGATGCGTGGATCGGTCGCCGGCAAGAAGCCAACCAGCGAGGCGAGGAGCAAGCTCCCGTCGAGCGCGGGTGAACCGAAAGCTTGCGTGAACGAGTCCTTGGTTCGATCGAACCCCTTCGCACACACCTCGGCGTGGATCGCATCGCGCATCGCTCGCCACTTCTCGACCGGCCCGGGGAGCTTGAAGCGCTCGATCGTCTTCACGGCGCGGTCGAACGCGACCCACGTCATCATCTTCGAGTGCGTGAAGTGCTGGCGAGGACCGCGCACTTCCCAGATGCCTTCATCGGGCTCGTCCCAGGCACCCTCGAGAAACTCGAGCAGCTTGGTCTGCAGCCGCCACGCCCACGGGTTCGGATCCAGGCCGACCTTGCGGGCCTGGAACAGTGCGTCGTTCACCTCACCGTACACATCGAGCTGGAGCTGATGCGCTGCGCCGTTACCGGTGCGGACGGGCCGTGACCCCTCGTAGCCGGGGAGCCAGTCGAGCTCGGCCTCCGGCAAGCGATGCTCGCCTCCGATGCCGTACATGATCTGCAGCTGCGACGGAGACCCGGCGGCGGCCCGCAGGAGCCAGTCGCGCCACGCGCACGCCTCCTCCCGGTGGCCCCCCAGCATCAGCGCGTACAGCGTGAACGTGGCGTCGCGCAGCCAGCAGAAGCGATAGTCCCAGTTGCGAACGCCCCCGATGACCTCGGGCAGCGACGTCGTGACCGCCGCGACCATGCCGCCCGTCGGGGCGTAGGTCAGGGCCTTGAGCACGACGAGCGACGCGCGCACGGCCTCGCTCCACGGTCCCTGATACGTGCAGCGTCCAGACCACGCGAGCCACCACCGCTCGGCCTCGGCGATCGCGGCCACGACGTCGATGTCGGGCGGCGCCGCCTCGTGCGAGGGATGCCAGCTGAGGACGAACGGGACCTGTTCTCCCGGTCGCACCGTGAACTCCGCCACGGTCGTCATGTCCTGGCCGCGCAGCGGAACCGGCGTGCGCAGGCTCAGGGCGTCGGGCCCGCCGACCGCGGTGAGGGAACCATCGACCTTGCGGACCCAGGGCACGACCCACCCGAAGTCGAACCGGATGATGAGCTCCATGCGCATGGTGACCTCGCCGGAGACTCCCTCGACGAGGCGCAGGACGTTCGGGATCGCTTCGTCCGGTGGCATGCAGTCGATCATGCGGACCGTGCCGGACTCGGTGACGAGCTCCGTCTCGAGGACGAGCGTGCCCTCGCGGTACCGCCGCGTCGTGCGGGTCACCGGGGCGGCGGGTGCGATCGACCACCGCCCGTGGCGCGGTTCGCCGAGCAGCGCCGCAAAGCACGCACCCGAGTCGAACCGTGGCAAGCACAGCCAGTCCAGTGACCCGTTCTTGCCGATCAACGCGGCCGTGCGGGTGTCGCCGATGACGGCGTAATCTTCGATCGGTAGTGCCATGGGCGCAGCCAGTTTCTGCACACCGCATGCCTCGCTCGCGAGGGTGCGGGCGCCCTCCGACGCGCGAGCCGTGCGCCGTGATCGCATCGAGCGGCCGACGCCGATCCCATCGCCGACCTCATCCACCCGGGTGGCACTCGTCAGCGGCCTGCAGCGCGGCCACAGTCCGCGAGCTCGCTCATCACCGTCGCCGCCAGCATGCAGCGCCGCCGGGCCTCGGACCAGCTGTCCTGATCGCACGCGGCCTCGACCTGATCGGGCATCACGATGCGTGCGCGCTCGATCGCCGCGACCCGCTGCTTGCGGGCGTCGGGATCGAGCTTGTCGAGAACGGCTTGATCCGGCTGCATCAGCGGCACGACATGCTTGCCGACTGCTGCACAGCTGAAGTCGGTGCCGGTGTACCTCGGCTGCGGTTGCACGGTCGCGGGCGGCGCGTTCTCGGGTGGACCGAACCGCGCGCAGTCCACGCCGACCGTGTACGCCTCGCTCGCTGCCGCGATGCAGGTGCGGTACTCGATCGACCAGTGCTGCGTCGCGCATGCAGTCTCGACCTGCGCGGTGAGCTTCTGGATATCGAGCGCGATCTGCTCCGGGGTGAGGTGTGCGATGTCGGGCTGCGCCTGCACGCCGAGATCCGCGAGGTGACGCGCGATGGTGTGGCACGCGAGCGGTGCGACGTTGCCGGCCGGGCCATTCGCGCCGCGCGCTGCACCGGGCGCGCTCCTGCTCGCACGCGGCCCCGACGATCCACTCGCCGCCTCCGCGACGCGCACGGCCGGCCCGGCGGCACTCCATGCCGTGGGCGAGCTGGGCACGGGCGCGGGCTGCGCGCGCGTTCCCTGGACGACGAGTGCGGTCCCGGTGACCGCGCCCGCGATGGTGAGTGCTGCTCCGATCTTCTTGAACATGGTCGATCCTTTCGAGCTCGTCGTTGACGCCTCGACCTGGGAAGCAACGCCAATCATCGCGATGGCGGCCACCACAGCGGTGACCAGATCGCGCCGCGGACGCTGGCGCCCGAGCGTTCGCTCGACGAGACCCGACATCCCCTCGGCGAGCTGCTGCCGACCACGCGACAGCCGCTGGTGCGTCGCGGCCTCGCTGATCCCGAGCGCCCCAGCCACCGCCTTCACCGACTGCCCCTCGCAGTAGAACAGCACCATCGGCTCGCGATACTGCTCCGGCAAGCGGGTGAGCGCGGCCGCTACCAGCTGCTCGGCTTCGTGATCGCTCACCGCATCGAACGGGCTGTACCTGGTGATCGAGTCATGACCATCGAGCGGGAGCTCGCGTCCGCGTCGCCGCCGTTCGGCGCGTGCGAGGTTCCGCGCGATGCCACACAGCCAGGCGGGCAGGCGATCGACCTCGCGCAGCGTCCCGAGTTGCCTCCACGCCGTCACGAACGTGTCCTGCGCGACGTCGTCGCTCAGGGTCCGATCGCGCGTCGCGCTGTAGGAGACCGCGTGGACGGCACGCTGATAGCGTTCGACGAGCTTGCCGAACGCTGCCGCATCGCCGCCGCGGCTCGCCGCGATCAGCTCCGCATCTGTGGTCGCACTTCCCATGTCCCTCGGTAGTGCCGGTTCCATACGATGTCTGACAACAAATCGTCAGAACAGCGAGCCTGCCGGGACCAGCGGTCCGGTCCGGGCGAGCGCCGCCCTGCTGTGCGCGCTCGCCTGGTGCAGTAGAGTCCAGCGGTGGAGACCCGGTCGAAGCGCGCGCTCGTGAGGCGCTGATGGGAGCGAGCGCACTATCGCGGATCTCCGCGATCGACGAGGTCCTCCCCGCGCCGGTGATCGGTGAGCTCAGGAGCCAGATCATCGCAGCGCAGGCGCGGCGGCCGCAGGCGGGAGACGGGGGCACCCACTGGTACGCCCTCGACGAGTCACCTCGCCTCCTGTTCGAGCAGGTGATCCAGCACCTGCGAAGCTTCGTGCCTCGCGGCGACGAGTTCATCGGCGCGGAATGGTGGCTCCGTGCGACTCCGACCGACACCGGCTTTCCATTCCACTTCGACCGCGACGAAGGCATCCGGAGCTCGATCGTGTCGCCTGGCCTCGCCTCGATCCTCTACCTGAGCAACGCGGGTGGACCGACGGTCATCCTGGACGCGACGCCGACGCGCACCTCGGCACCCAAGGCGGGGATCGCCGTGCACCCGCGGCCTGGTCGGCTCGGCATGTTCCCGGGCACGCTCCTCCACGGGGTCCTGCCCGGGCGACCGGGGCGCTGGCCACGCGTCACGATGCTCGTCAACTGGTGGCGATCGGTGCCGCGGATGGAATGCGCGCCGGCGCACCGCAGCAGCACCCGAGCATCCAGGCGTTGGCGCGTCGACGTGGAACGTGCGAAGACATCCTGCGCGGTGGTCGAGCGCATCGATCCGTCCAGACTGCTCGCCAGCGCCGCGTGGCGCGACGTCATCTCCAAGCAGACCACGTACCGGTAGTAGCTCGCGTGCCCTCGCACGTGAGCGTGGCGACCCCACCGACAGGCAACGACAGGAGCGGCGATGATTCGAAGATACAGCGGAGACAAGAAGAGCATCGAAGCGCGGACCGGCGACAACGGCCGGACCTGGTCCGTGAAGTTCTTCGATTCCGGACGGCTCACGGAGTACTCGGGCGGATCGCTGGCCGAGGTCGACGCGCTGGCCGCCAAGCACCACTTGACGCTCGACCGCTGACGTCGCCTTCGCGAACCGTTCGGCAACATGATGGTGGTCGCGTTCGTCGGCATGCTCGCGGCCATCGCGCTGGTGATCCGGCCGGAGCGCACGGCCTGACGCCGATCGTTCGTGCCATGCTCACCGCATGCGCGACATGCTCGTCCTCACGATCATCGGCGCCGACCGCACCGGCCTCGTCGACTCCCTCGCCCGCGAGATCGCCGCCGTCGGCGGGAACTGGGAGGAGAGCCGGCTGGTCCGGCTCGCCGGCCAGTTCGCCGGCGTCCTGCTCGTCACGATCGAGACCGACCGCACCGACCAGCTGGTCTCGGCGCTCCGCAAGCTGGACGAGGCCGGACTCCAGGTCAGCGTGCATCCGACCGCGTCGCCGGCATCCGCCCCGCCGCCGAGCTCGCGGTGCCGGCTCGAGGTCACCGGCAACGATCGCCCCGGCATCGTTCGTGACATCGCGCGCATCCTCGCGGAGCGCAACGTCAACGTCGAGGAGCTCGAGTCGAGGGTCGAGAGCGCGGCGATGTCAGGCGATCGCATGTTCACCGCGCGGATCCGTCTGGTGTCGACGTCCGCCACGCAGCTCGCGGAGCTCCGCGCCCGGCTCGAGGCGCTCGCGGGCGAGCTCATGGTCGATCTCACCGCGGAGTGACGACCCCGCCGGGCTGGCGCTCGGTGCGGGGCGATCCACCTCCCAGCCCGCCGGTACCCGCGGCCCGGACGCCCCCTCGCCCCCCGCTCGCGGCCGGTGGACGCACCGCCGTGACGGGTGGACCTGCACATGCCGTCCCTTGCGCGTAGACTGCTCGAGCAGTGGGAGAGACCTTCGGTCCGTATCGCGTGTGCGAAGAACTCGGCGTTGGCGGCATGGCGACCGTCCACCGCGCGGAGATCGACGCCGACGGGCAGACCTTCGTGGTGGCGCTCAAGCGCCTGCTCCCGGAGCTCGCGCGCGACATCGGGTTCGTACGCCGGTTCATCGATGAGGCGCGCCTCGGTCAGCGCCTGCGGCATCCGAACATCGCGCGCACGCACGAGGTCGGCTGCTTCGATGACACCCACTTCATCGCGTTCGACTACGTCCCCGGCCCCACGCTCCTGCGGCTCTTCCATCACACCGTCGACACCCAGCCGATGCCGGTGTTCATCGCGCTCCGCGTCGTGACGCAGATCGCCCGGGCGCTCGCCTATGCGCACGGGCTGCGCGACGAGCACGGCCACCCATTCGGCCTGGTCCACCGAGACATCGCGCCCTCGAACATCATCGTGTCGGAGACCGGCAGCGCGAAGCTGATCGACTTCGGCGTCGCGAAGACGAGCGCGGGCCACGTGCGCACCGCGGCTGGCTCGGTCATCGGCAAGCTCGGGTACGTCGCGCCGGAGTACCTGCGCACCGGCAAGCTCGACGCCCGCGCGGATCTGTACTCGCTCGGGGTGGTCGCGTACGAGGCGCTGACCGCGCGCCGGTTGTTCGACGTGCAGGACCTCGGCGCGGCGGAGGCGCGGCGCGCGTCGGCGATCGAGCCGCCCTCGAGCATCAACCCACACGTCCCCGTCGACCTCGATCACATCGTCATGACCGCGCTCGCACGCGATCCGGACGCCCGCTGGCAGACCGGGCTCGAGCTCTACACCGCGCTCGACGCGCTCACGCACGAGGGCGGGTTCGCGATCCACGATCGCGAGGTCGCGGAGTGGGTCCGCTCCGAGCTCGGGGACCTGCCGGCGCCGAGCGTACCGACGCAGCGGACCGCCGAGATCGCGATCGAGATCGAGCTCGATCTCGACCAGGCCTTCGCCCGCGCCCTGCGCGCACAGACGCTGCGCGATCACGACGGGTCCGACGACACCTAGCGAGCCGGTGGTCGCGTCGACGACCGTCGCCGCCGTCAAGGGCGGGCGAGGATGCGTTGCTTCCCCGCGAACGCATCGATCGTCACGATCACCTGGTTCGACGCGCGCTCGAACAGCCCCGGCGTGTAGTTCTTGGACGTCGCCGTCCATACCGGCGAGGGAGCGGACCAGCTCTCGAAGCTCGTGGTGGTCTGGACGTAGCCGACCCGACAGCGGCGCAGGTGGACCGGGGCGTTCGCGGCGTCGGGGAGCGCGCCATCGGTGCGCTCGTCGGTGCAGAACGCGACGCCGACCGGGCCGCCACCGACTCGCACCGCGTACGGCGCATATGCGTTGTAGCGCTGCTGCGTGCCCTGGTGCACGAAGCTCCGGTAGACGGTCCGCCGCAGCGACGCGACCCAGGTCCTGCCACCATCGAGCGACTGCGTGGCGTGGATCAGGTTGGCGCGGGCCCCGCCGGTCGGGAACGGCTCGACGCCCTCGACGACGACCATCACGCGGTCGCCCCCGAGCTGCACGACCGTCGGCATCCCTTCGCGCGACAGCGCACCGGGTGCGGTCTCGCGGGACACGATGGTCTCGCCGTAGTGAGTCCACGGACCCGTGAGGCCCTTGCGACCGCGCATCGCGATCCACTGGTGGCCGGGCTTGCCGTGGGCGGCCGCGATCGGCTCGGAGTCGTAATAGATCTGGAGATCGCCGTTGGCGCGCATGAACAGGAAGGGCGCTCCGACGAACAGCGTCCCCGCCGGAACCGGGGTGCTGTCGTAGCTCCACGTGCGGCCGTCGTCGGTGCTGCGCGTGACGGTGACGCGGAACGTCCCGGCGATCTCTTCGCGGAACGCGCAGAAGATCGTCGTGGTCCCGGGGGCGCGCAGCATCGTCACGTCGCCGAACCCGACGTCGGGATGGCTGGCGACCGTGCCCGCGCGGGTCCAGCTCACGCCTTCGTTGGCACTCGTCCACACCTCGATGGTGTGCCCCGAGCTGCGAGGCCCGATCAGCAAGCCATCCGAGCGCCGCGTGATGCTGCGGATCGGCGCGGCTCCCTCCGCGAGCACCACCTTCCAGCCGCCCTGCAGCGAGTCGTCCCCGGAAGGGTCGCTCGGCTCGGAGTCGTCGCTCGGATCGGCGGGGTCGCTCGGGTCGGTATCGTCGCTCGGGTCGGCGTCGCCGCGGTCCCCGAGTGCGCAGGCAGTGGTCAGGGGCACCACGACGACGAGCAGCGCCAGCCAGCCGAGCGACCGAGCGGAGCTTGATTCAGGGACGACCGGTGCGCGCATCGCCGGGACGTACGCAGCTCGCGTGCCACCGGTGGACGTCAGCATCTCGGTAGGTTGGCCGCGTGCGTGAGGCCCGGGTCGCGCGGATGCGCAGGCCGGGTTGCACATCAGAGCGTTCGCTGAGGTCCGGCCGCCCGCCGCGATCGTCGCTCGCTACGTGAGGTCCCAACCCGGCACCGGACGGTCGCGAACGCATCCAGCTGGACGATCACGACGCCAGCGCATCCACCGCCGGGAGCAGGACGGTCACCTTCGTCCCCACGCCGAGCTCGCTGGAGATCATGATCTCGCCACCGAGCTTCTTGACGATGTCATGGCAGATCGTCAGGCCGAGGCCGGTGCCGACGCCGATGCTCTTGGTGGTGAAGAATGGATCGAACACGCGGGTCAGGTGCTCCGGCGAGATGCCCGTGCCGGTGTCCTCGAACACCACCGCGACGCGGCCGCTGCGATCGACGCTGGTCGAGATCCGGATCTCGTGGTCCTCGCGGCTCCCGCTGGAGAGCGCCTGCGCGGCATTGATCAAGAGGTTCAGGCAGACCTGGGCGACCTGCGACTCCGTCGAGTGGACGAACGGGATCGGCCCGAAGCTCCGCACCAGCCGCGCGCGGTGGCGGATCTCGTTCTCGGCCATGCGGATCGCGCGCTCGAGGACGGCGTGCAGATCCAAGGGCGCGAACTTGGTGTCGTCGGCACGACTGAACAGCTTGAGCGTCTTCACGATCTCCGCGATCCGGCAGGCTCCGTCGCGCGCGTCCTCGAGCGTGCTCCTCAGCTCCTCGGACGCGTCGAGCTCGAGCGCTGCCTCGATGTTGCCGATCACGTAGGTGAGTGGATTGTTGATCTCGTGACCAACGCCTGCTGCGAGCAGCCCGAGCGCGGCGAGGCGGTCGGATTGCAGCAGCCGGCCACGCAGCTGGTTGATCTGCGTGACGTCGGTCAGCGAGCCCACCATGCGCACGGCCTGGCCCGTCCGCTCGCGAACGATGAAGGCGCGGTTGACGACCTCGCGATACGTGCCGTCCGCGTGACGAAAGCGGTAGGTGTCACTCCATGCCGAGTCGGTCCCCGCCAGCGTCGCGTCGATCAGCGAGAGGACGCGATGCTGATCATCGGGGTGGACCCGCTGCTTCCACCACGTGTCCGGCCCCCCGAGCTCCGGGTAGCCGAGCACGCTCGTCATCGCGGCACTCCACTCGGCCCAGCTGGACACCAGATCCCAGTCCCAGAGCACGTCGCTGGTGGCGCGAGCGGCGAGCCGAAACCGCTCCTCGCTGCGGACCAGCGCCTCCTCCGTGGCCTTGCGATCGGTGATGTCCCGCGCGAACAGGACCACCGTCATGCCGGTCTCGGCGGTGCCCACGCGCTTCACGTCCGCGAAGAACCACCGCCTCCCGCTCTGCAGGTCGATCGGGTACTCGAGGCGGTCGACCTCCCCGCTCGCGAACACACGCTGGATGATCGTGGTGAACCGTTCACCAGCGACCTCGCCGAGGACCTCGTTGATGGTCTGGCCGATCAACGCCTGCGCAGGCATGGCCAGCAGGTTTGGATCATCGGCCCACGCGTTGACATAGCGGACGTGCTCGTCGAATTCGAGCACGATCCCCCCGATGCACCCCACGAGCGTCAGCAGCCGCTGATCGTTCGCCATGTGCTCGGACGATGGACGCTTCTCGGGCGAAGCATGCACCGGGTGTCGGGAGACCATGTCGATCCGAGTCGACCGGTTCCCCCGAGGCTGTAGTCCCCACGTTTTCAGGCCGCTGCGCGCGCCCCAGCACCCACATACCCCCTCCGGGATCGCCCAGCGACCGCTCTGCGACCGTCGGTCGACCACCTGGCGCGCTCGCCGCCAGCCCCGATTCGCGGCACGCTGTGACCACGGTGACACCGGGGCGCCGCACATGACCAGCGCGGTGAGCGCGACGCTCGCGGCGTTGCCGATCGCCGGGCTGCTCGTGCTGATGCTCGGGCTGCGGTGGTCTAGCGCGGCCGCGGGCATCGCATCGCTCGTCGCGGCGCTCGGGATCGCGCTCACCGCGTTCGACTACGGCGCCGGCGCGCTCGGCCGCGGCCGCGCCGTGCTCGGCGTGTTCGCCGAGGCCGGGTTCTCGGCGCTGTCGATCGCATGGATCCTCCTCCCGGCACTCGCGATCTATCAGCTGCAGCGCCGCACCGGCGCCCTCGAGGTCCTGCAGAATGCGATCCGGCGGGTGACGCACGAGCCCGCGATCGTGGCGCTGCTGATCGCCTGGTTCTTCGCGCTGTTCCTCGAGGGCGCCGCCGGCTTCGGGACGCCCGTCGCACTCGCGGCACCGTTCCTCGTGAGCGCGGGGTTCAAGCCGATCCAGGCCGTGACCCTCGCGCTGATTGGCCATGCGGCCGGCGTGGCGTTCGGCGCGATCGGCACGCCGATCCAGGCGCAGGTCACCGCGACCGGCCTCGATCCGCGCGAGCTCGCGCGCGCCGCCGGGATCTACGTGGCGGTGATCGGCTGGGTGATCCCGGTGGCGATGATGATCGTCGTGCGCCGCGGGGCGGAGCCGGGGACGGGGAGCGGGCGCGGGGTCTGGGGATGGACCGCGATCGCGGCGGCCCTGTTCGCCGTGCCGTACTACGTCGTCGCGCGCTGGCTCGGCCCCGAGCTCCCGACGCTCGCCGGTGGCCTGCTCGGCGGGCTCGGCTTCGCGCTGCTGTGGCAGCTCCAGGCGGGGCGTCCGCGTGACACCGCGCCGGCATCGATCGCGACGTCGCGCGTGATCATCGCCGCCGCCCCGTATCTGTTGTTGATCGTCCTCGTGCTCGCGACCCGGCTGATCCCGCCGGTCCGCGCCGCGCTCGGCGTCCGCTGGACGTGGACGCTGTTCGGGCAGTTCGAGGGCACGCTCCAGCTCCTGCAGCATCCGGGGTCGCTGCTGCTCGCGAGCCTGCTGCTCGGCGCGGCGGTGCAGCGGGCGTCGCTGCGCACGACGGGTGATGCGCTCGCGACCGCACTGCGCCAGCTCGGCCCCGTGGTCCTCGCGCTGGTGGCCGTGCTCGCGCTGTCGCGGCTGATGGTGCACGCCGGGATGATCCGCTCGCTCGCGGAGGCGGCGGCCCGCGGGGCTGGACCAGTGTGGCCCGTCCTCGCACCCTTCGTCGGCCTGCTCGGCTCGTTCGTGACCGGCTCGGCGACCTCGTCGAACATCCTGTTCACCGAGTTCCAGGCCGCGACCGCCGCGCAGGCAGACCTCGCGATCCCGCGCACGCTCGGCGCCCAGAGCTTCGGCGCGGCCACCGGCAACATGATCGCGCCGATGAACGTGGTCGCCGGCGCGGCCACGGTCGGGCTGGTCGGACGCGAGGGCGAGATCCTGCGCACCACGCTCGCCATCTGTCTCGGGTACACGCTGCTCGGCGGCCTGCTCACCTGGTGGTTGGCCTGAGCCAGCCGAGCACGCGATGGCGATGCGCGAGCGTTGCTTACACGTGGGCGCCGAGCGTACGAGCAGCCGCCATCGTGCAACCGGGGACCGCGTCGCTACCCCATCGACGCTGATCTCGCGTGACCAACGGCCGTAGAGTGGGTGATCAACATGACCCTCCTGTCGAGACGCACGCTGCTGCTGTTGTTGTCGGTGGCCGCCGTTGGCTGCGGAGGTGGCGGAGGTGACGCCGGCGTCGATGCGAGCGCTGCGGCGGATGCAGCGGACCCGGTGGACGGCACCATCGTCGCGCCCCGCTGCGGCGACGAGGTGCTCGACGCGGGGGAGGTCTGCGACGACGGCAACACCGGCGCGGGCGACGGGTGCACGGCGGACTGCACGGCCATCGAGCAGGGCTGGGTCTGCGCCGAGCCTGGGCTCGCCTGTGTGCGCACGCAGCTCTGCGGGAACGGGATCCTCGAGGCGTCCGAGACCTGCGATGACCGCAACGTGGTCGCGGGCGATGGCTGCAGCGCCACGTGTGACCTCGAGGCAGGCTGGGCGTGTGCGGTGCCCGGCATCCGGTGTGCGGCCGCGGCCTGCGGCGACGGGATCGTCGCCGGCTTCGAGCAGTGCGACGACGGGACGCCGGGGGGCGGCGATGGCTGCTCCGCGAGCTGCCAGCTCGAACCGGGGTACGCCTGCGCCACGCCCAACACGGCGTGCGCCGTCACGACGTGCGGCGACGCCGTCGTCGAGGGCACCGAGGCGTGCGACGACGGCAACAACGACCTCGGCGACGGCTGCGACCCGCTCTGCAAGCAGGAGCCGAGCTGCGTCGCGGGTGCCTGCACGGCGGTGTGCGGCGACGGGGTGATCCACCCGACCGAGGGCTGCGACGACGGCAACCTCTTCAGCGATGATGGGTGCTCGGCCACCTGCACAGTCGAGCCCGGCTTCACGTGCACGGCGGCGAACCCGACCGAGCCCACCACCTTTGCCGTCTCCACGGTGTTCCGTGACTTCCGGGGCTTCGATCTCGTCGGCGGCCACCAGGACTTCCAGAACAAGAACGGCGCGGAGCTCGGGATCGTCGGCTCGACGCTCGGCGTCGATCACAAGCCGGTCTACGTCGCCGCCGCGACGTCCCTCACCACGCATGGCGCCGCGAACTTCGCGTCCTGGTACCGGGACACCGCGAACGTCAACCTGACGTACGCCGAGCCGCTCGTGCTGAACCGCACCGCGCCGGCGACCTACGTCTTCGACAGTCAGGCGTTCTTCCCCCTCGATGGCCGCGGCTTCGTCGGCCTCGGCACCGAACAGCCGCGCAACGATGGCCACAACTTCCACTTCACCTCGGAGCTCCGCTACTGGTTCGAGTACAAGGGCGGCGAGACGCTGACGTTCCGCGGCGACGATGACGTCTGGGTGTTCATCAACCGCAAGCTCGCGATCGATCTCGGCGGCGTCCACAGCCCGCTCGTCGGCAGCATCACGTTGAACGCGACCGCGGCCACCAACCTCGACCTCACGGTCGGCGGCACGTACGAGGTCGTGGTCTTCCAGGCCGAGCGCCGGACCAGTGGCTCGTCGTACAAGCTCACGCTCGCGGGCTTCAACGCGGCGAAGAGCGTCTGCGACGATGTCTGCGGCGACGCCGTGACCTCGGCCTACGAGGTCTGCGACGACGGCGTCAACCAGGGCGGCTACGGCTCGTGCACCGCCGGTTGCCTGGGCTTCGGCCCGCGCTGCGGCGATGGCACCGTGCAAGCGGCCCACGAGCAGTGCGACGAAGGGGTCAACGCGGGCGGCTACGGCAAGTGCCTGCCGACCTGCCAGCTCGGCCCGCGCTGCGGTGATGGCGTGATCCAAACGGGTCACGAGACCTGCGACGACGGCAACGCGGACCCGCTCGACGGCTGCAACGCCTGCCAGGTCGTCCTGCAGTAGCCTGACCGCCGCGCGATCGCTTCAGAAGGATGGCAAGCAACCCACGACCGGGTGTTCGACGTACATCATCGTCTGCCGCTCGCAGCTGCGAGCACATCAAGGAGCTTCATGCCGATCGGACCGCGCTCTAGCCCACTTCGCCGACTCGCCCGCTACCTCCGCGTCGCTCGCGACGCCGATGCAACGGGGTTGTCCTCCGTCGAGGCGCTCGACCTCGCACGCGAGCAGGAGCGCGTCGCCCTCTCGCGACGCACGTTCCTCGGCGGCATGGCCGCGGCCTCTGCGCTCGCGGTGAGTGGCCGCGTGCTGGCGGCGCCTCGCGCTCCGGCGATCGATGTCGGCATCGTGGGCGCGGGCCTCGCAGGTCTGCAGTGCGCGTACGACCTCGGGCAGGCGGGCCTCGCGCCGTCGCTCTACGAGGCAGGCACGCGCGTCGGCGGCCGGCAGTGGTCCCTGCGCGGCACGTTCCCCGGGCAGGTCGCCGAACGTGGCGGTGAGCTGATCGACAACCTGCACAAGACGATGCTCGGTTGGGTCCGAACCCTCGGCCTCACCCGCGAGGACGTCAACAAGGTCGAGGGCGAGGTCGTCTACCACTTCGACGGCCAGCGGGTTCCCGAGGCCACGGTCGTCGACGAGTACCGCGCGTTCGTCGCAGCGATGCGCGCTGATCTGCGCGCCTGCAGCGGCGTGCCGACGGCCGACGTGTTCAATGCCGCCGATCGCCAGCTGGATCGCACCAGCCTCGCGGACTACCTGACGTCCCGCGGCTGTGGCCGGTATGCCCGCAAGGCGATCGAGGAGGCGTACGCCGCCGAGTACGGCCGCGAGCCCTCCGACCAATCCTGCCTCGGGTTCCTGCTGTACATCCACGCCGACCGGCGCTCCAAGTTCACGCCGTTCGGGGTGTTCTCCGACGAGCGCTTCCATGTCGTCGAGGGCAACGACCGGATCGCCACCGGCATCGCCGCGCGGCTCCAGCGCCCCGCCGAGCTCGGGATGCGCCTCGAGGCCGCACGCAAGACGCCGGCAGGCCGCATCGAGCTCTCGTTCCGCAGCGGCACGCAGTCGGTCGTGCGCACGCACGACCGCGTCGTCCTCGCCCTGCCGTTCTCGGTGCTGCGCACCGTGCAGCTCGACGCGAGCCTCGGGCTCCCTCCCTGGAAGCGGCTCGCGATCGACGGTCTCGGCTACGGCGACAACGCGAAGATGATGGTCGGCTTCGACGGTCCCGTGTGGGCCGAGACCGGCGGCAGCGGCACCTCGTACTCCGACCTGACGAACCACCAGACGACGTGGGAGACCAATCCCTCGCTCGCCACCTCGCAGCACGCCATCCTCACCGACTACTCGAGCGGCACGCGCGGCAAGAACCTCAACCCCGCCCAGGTCCAGACCGAGGCTGCGAAGTTCGTCACCGATCTGAACAAGGTGTTCCCGGGCGCCGCCGCCGCGGCGAGCAAGGTCAACGGCAAGTACGTCGCGCACCTCGAACACTGGCCGTCGAACCCGCTCTCGCGGGGCAGCTACACCTGCTACCGCCCCGGCGAGTTCACCACCATCGCCGGCAACGAGGGCAAGCCCGTCGGCAACCTTCACTTCGCAGGCGAGCACGCGAACTCGTTCTACGAGTGGCAGGGCTTCATGGAAGGCGCCTTGCTCTCCGGCATCGCCGTCGCCGGCGAGATCCTCAAGTAGCGAGCGCTCGACTGGACGGTCGCCGCGCGCGCGATCATGAAATGATCCTCGGCGACCTCGGCGGCCTCGGCGACCCGTCCTGCGACGCCCTGCGTCGGCCCTTTCCGCGTCGACTACGGAGGCGCCTTCTCGTCGGTCGCGACCGTCTGGGCAGCGGTCGTGCGCTGCGAGGCGGCCGCGAGCTCGGTCGCGAGCTTCGCGAGGTCGACCTCGAGGCGACGCCGCACGACTTCGAGACGATCGCGCTCGAGCCGCGCGGCATCCCGCTCCTTCTCGGCCTGCATGCGTGCGGCGAGCGCGGCATCGCGTTCGCGGAGCGCGAGGTCGCGCTGATCACGGGCGAGATCACGTTCCTGCTCGGCCTCGTCGCGCTCGCGCGCCGACGCCGTGGCCTCGCCGCGGCCGCGCGTCCAGAACTCCTGGTACAGCTTCTGCTCGACGCGCGCGGCGTCGCGCTCGTGGCGGACGGTGGTCAGGTGCTCGGAGAGCTGCCGGGCGATCGCGCCGGCATCGCGGAGCGCGCGCTCCTTCGCGTTCACGAGCGTGTCGTACTCGAGCTTGGTCTCCGCGAGCGAGGCGCGCGTCCGCTCGAGCGCCGCGCTCTGGTCGAGCAGGTTGGCCTCGGCCGCCACGAGCTCCGTCCGGATCTCCTGCTTGCGCGTCGCGAGCTCGACGTTCTCCTCGCGCGCCTGCTCGATGCTGGTCGACAGCGCGTTGCGCTGCTCGCGAATGTCGCGGACCGTCGTGTAGGCAGCCACGGTCGACCCGGCGAGCACGACCGCGAGCAGCCCGGTCAGCGCGAGCTGCGGGTTGCGCTCGCTCCACAGCCAGGCCCTGACGGCGTGCGAGCGATCGAGGGACGTGGGACGCCGGGCGAGATACGCGTCGAGCTCGCGCGCGAGCTCCTCGGCGGTCGCGTAGCGCGCGTGACGCTCGACGGCGAGGGCTCGCTCGATCACGCGCCGGAGCCGCGGCGGCATCCGGCCGTGCCACGCGGTGCGCTCGATCCGGGGCGGCGGATCACCGCCGCTCGCGACCTCCCACGCGTCGAGCTCGCCCGCCCCACACCAGGGCGGGCGCCCGCTCAGCAGCTCGTAGGCGACCGCGCCGATCCCCCAGATGTCGATGCCGACGAGGACGTCGCGATCGTCGCGATCGCCCGGATCGAGATCGACGCGCATGCCACGTGCCTGCTCGGGCGCCATGAAGTCCGGCGT
The DNA here is from genome assembly GCA_030857245.1 of Myxococcota bacterium. Taxonomy (GTDB): domain Bacteria; phylum Myxococcota_A; class Polyangia; order Haliangiales; family Haliangiaceae; genus JABFXX01. Next base: position 5,467 of record JALZOI010000026.1, on the reverse strand, counting down.
GCCGACGATGCGCGTGGCGGGCTCGTGGCCGACCGCGACGCCCGTGCCCGCCGGTGCCCGGAGCGCGAGCCCGAAGTCCGCGATCTTCGCGCGCCGCGAGAACGGCGTGACCAGCACGTTGTGCGGCTTGAGATCGCGATGGAACACGTTGCGCAGGTGCGCCTCGTGGACCCCGCGCGCCACGTCGCGCGCCCACGCGACGGCCTCGTCGAGGGTGCGCGGCCTGCACGTCGCCGCCGATCCACCGGGGATCAGCTCGCCGGTCGCAGGATCGCGCTCGCCGACGAGCTCCATCACGAGGTAGGGCGGATCGCCGTCGTGGACGTCGAGCACGCGCACGACGTCATCGCCCTGCACCTCGCATGCAGCGCGCGCCTCGGCCAGGATCTGCGAGAGCGTCGAGGCATCGGACCCGCGGAACAGCTTGAGCGCGACGTTGCGACCGAGCTTGCGATCGAACGCTTGCCAGACCGAGGCGGTCGCACCGTGGTCGAGCAGCGAGCCGAGCTTGTAGCGCTCGCTACCGCTGCCGAGCCGAGGCGCGTCGCGATCGTCCACGTGATCGCGAGCTGCATGCAGCCACGCCAGCCCCTGGACGACGAGCGCGGGGTCCTCGGCAAAGCGGGCGCGCAGGAGCCCAGGCCACTCGTCGACCGGGCGTCGGGCGATGTCGGCGAGCACCTCGTCGACGCCGATCATCACGGCGCGCCGAGCCCCTCGGCGAGGGTCTGCAAGACGACCAGGTAGTTCGTGGCCTCGGCGAGCCGCTTGTTGACGACGCCGAGCGAGAGCCCGAGCGCACCCGCGATCTCGCGCTGGGTCTTGCCATCGAGGTGCAGGCGGAGCACCTGGCCGAGCTGGCGGGGCTGCGCGATGGGGATCCTCACGCGCGCATCGATCCGGCCGGCCTCGAGATCGCCCACGCACGTCACGATCCAGCGGCGGAGCTGGGCGAGATCGATCAGCGCGAGCAGCGTCGAATCGTCCGGGATGCCGATCAGGTTGTCGTCGAGCTCCTCGCGTCGGCCCCGCCGCCGGAGCTGGGCGAGGCGATCGAGGATGAACCGGCGCACGCTCTCGCCGAGGCGGCGGTGCTCCGCGGGCAACTCCTTGAGCCGATCCCACTCCCCGCTGTGCACCCAGCGGATGACCAGCGAGCCGAGGATGTCGCGCGTGCTGTAGGAGCCCCGGTAGTTCATCGACGCCTTGACCCGGCGGATGATGCGCTCGAGCTGCGTGGCCATCTCGCTATCGGCGGCGTCTGCAGCGGGCATCGGTGCGGTCAAGGCTACCCCAGGGACGAGGACGTGCGCGGCGGCGCCGCGTTCACGAGGGATGACGATTTTCGTGAACGGCACCCCGGTGCCACCGTCATCGCTCACGAAAGGAGATCATCGATGTCTCGCCCGCTCGTCCGTTTCGTGACCGCTGCCGCACTCCTCGCGGGTTGTGCCAAGAAGCCCCCCGTCAAGGCCGCCGCTCGCGACGTGCCACCACCTCCCACCGCGACCGCCACGACGACCCCCGCGACCCCGACCCTGGGGGTGACCGACGACCTGGCCCGCCAGTGCTCGCTCCGGCTCGGGGAGCCCGCGCAAGCCCCCAAGTTCGACTACGATCGGGACGAGCTGGCCCCCCCGGATCGCGACGTCCTCGAGCAGGTCGCGACCTGCCTGACGCGCGGGCCGCTCAAGGGTCGCGCGGTGCGGCTGGTGGGCCGCGCCGACCCGCGCGGGACGACCGAGTACAACCTCGGCCTCGGCAGCCGCCGCGCGTCCGTGGTGGAGCAATACCTCCAGCGGCTGGGCGTCACCTCGCAGCAGCTCGCGATCTCCACGCGCGGCGATCTCGATGCCAGCGGGCAGGACGAGGAGGGCTGGCGCACCGATCGCCGGGTCGACCTCGAGCTCGTGAACTGACGGCGCGCAGGCTCCGCTGGACACCGAAGCCGGCGATGAGAGGGCGTGTGCTTCCTCAGAAACGGGCGACAGGCAGCGGGCAGCCGGCGACCGCGCTGCCTTGCAATGGGGAGACGTGTGCTTCCTCAGAAACAGGCTGCGGGCAGCCGGCAACGGGCAATGGGGGAGACGTGTGCTCGGAATGGGGAGACGTGTGCTCGGAAAGAGCGGCGGCGAGACACTCCGTCAATTGCCGGTCGCCGGCTGCCCGCTGCCTGTCGCCCGTTTCTGAGGGGGCACACGCCCCCTCTCATTGCCGGTGATCGCTGCGGGGTCGTGAGCTTACGGGCAGGCGCCGTCGTGCAGCACGCCGGCACCGGCGGCCGCCGCGACGCACTCGTTGCTGTACGTCTGGCCGTCGCAACCGCAGACCGGCGCGAACTGCGCGATGCAGCCCTCGGGGCGCGGCGCGCAGACGCCCTGGCCATCCGCGTGGCCGCAGATCGCGATGCGGTCGAAGCGGCAGAACTGATCGGGGCTGCACGTGTCACCGGCGCGGGCGCCGCAGGCAACGGCGCACTCACCGAGCGAGCTGACGGAGACGCCAGCCGCGGCGGCCGCACACGCGTTGCCGTACGTCTGATCATCGCAGCCGCAGACCGGCTCGTACTGCGCGGTGCAGACCTCGGGAATCCGTGCGCACGTGCCGAGCTGATCGGCGGCGCCGCAGATCGCGTCGAGCGCGTAGTTGCAGAATTGACCAGCGCCGCACTGCAGCCCCTGGAGCCCGCCGCATTCCTGCGAGGCACAACCGCCGCCCGCGCAGGCGATCGCGAGCGAGTAGTTCGCGGTGGTCGGCGCGCCGACGAGCGCGTCGTACGTGGTGACCACGAAGCGGTAGCGACCAGCCGTCGGCAGCGTGAGGCACGAGTTCAGCGAGCCGTCACCGCAGTCATCGTTCCAGGCCGCGAGCACCCAGCTCGAGCTGGTGCGGGCATACGCGACGAGCACGAGATCGCGACCGGCGGTCGACCGGGCGTCGAGGCGGACGCTGCCCGGCGCACCGGCGTAGGTGACGTCGTACGCGTGATAGGACTTGCCGGGGGTGACCCGACCGGTGATGGAGTTGCCCAGCGCGAGCGTGCCCTTGAGGGTCGGGAACCGCAGCGAGTCCTCCTTACCCTCGTTGATGTCGATCGCATCGATCGCCGTGGGATCGAGGTCGGCCTTGTCGGTGGCGCAGGCCGCGAGCGAAGCGAGCAGAACCAAGCTAGTTGAGAGGAGCTTCATAGGACCTCCGCCTTGAGCAATCGACGTACCGCGTCAACAAGTGGGAATACCTGGAATCACAGCGTTCTCGGCGCAGGATCGGCGTGACAACTAGGCGCACCAGCCACTCGACTAGCCAGCGACAGCCCCGATGTCGCGCCGAGACGTCTCACGCTCGCTAGCAACGCGCGGTCCCGCGATCACCGACGCATCGCAGCGAGCTCGGACTCCCCGGCCCTCGCCGAGCGCGGGAGCTCCTTGACGTGGAGGTCGCGCTGAGGGAACGGGATCTCGATGCCAGCGGCGGTGAGCGCGTCCCCGATCGCGAAGCGGAGGTCGGACATGACCTCGTCGTCATCGTCGGCGTGCTCGATCCAGACGACGAGGGCGAGGTCGATGCTGGAGTCACCGAAGCCCATGTGCCGGACCTCGGGGGCGGGATCGTCGAGGGCGAGCGGCTCGCGGGCCGCCACCTCGAGGAGCGTCGCCCGCGCCCGCGCGAGGTCGGTACCGTAGGCGACGCCGATCGGGACCCACACGCGGACGCGGGTCGAGGGCGTCGTGTAGTTGGTGACCGGCTTGGTGATGAGATCGCCGTTGGGGATGAGATACGTCATGCCGTCGCGCGTCTCGACCTTGGTGGCGCGCAGGCCGATGTCGACGATCGTGCCCTTGCACTCGTCGGCCTCGATGAAGTCGCCGACGCGGAGCGGCCGCTCGATCAGCAGGATGAGGCCGGAGATGAAGTTCTCCGCCATCTTCTGGAGGCCGAAGCCGATGCCGACGAGCAGGACGGTCATCGCCGCCACGAGCGCGGTCATGTTCAGGCCGACGGTGGTGAGCGCGATCACGGCGCCGATGATCGTGCCGACCCACCGCGTGATCTTGCTGACCGCGAACCCGATGCCCATGCCGGCGCCGCGGCTCTCGAACGTGCGCGCCAGGCTCCGTGCGAGCACGCCGGCGAGGACGCGCGCCACGATCAGCACGAGCACCGCGGTCAGGATCGACAGCAGGCTCACCGGCGTTCCTGACAGCACGAACAGCGGCGTGCGCAGGTGGTCGAGGACTTCGGACAGCATCTGCGGCACCGTACGCGGAGCGCCGGCAGGCGGCCATCGCGGTGCCGTCGAGAAACGGCGGCGTCCCGTACGGTCACCGTGAGGAGGGCCGGGCTCTCCCCCGAGCTCGCTACCGGCCGCCGCTCGGGGGGCAGCCGGGCGTCAGCGCGACGCTGCCGCGATCAGCGCCTCGGTCGCCCGCCACAGCCGATCTTGATCGGGGACGCGCAGCGCCGCCTTGCTCGGCGCCACCTCGCGATCGCGATCGAAGTATCGTCCCGTCACGCGCGCGAGCGCCGGGTCCCGCGCGAGCCTCACGATCGCCCGCGCCGCGACCGCCGGCGACACGATCGCGCGGGGTGGCGTGTCGCGGAACAGCTCCGGGTACTCGCGCGTCAGCCCGGTCCGGACCAGCCCCGGGTGCACCGCATTCGACGTCAGGTTCGCCACCCCGTGCAGCCGGCGCGCGAGCGCGAGCGCGAACATCACGTTCGCCAGCTTGCTCTGCGCGTACGCGCGCCTGCCATCGAAGCCGCCGCGCGCCTGCAGCAGGTCGTCCCACTCGATCGTGCCGCGCGCGTGCAGCCCCGACGCCACGGTCACGACGCGCGGCGCCGGGCTCCGTCGCAGCGCCGGCAGGAGCGCGGTCGCGAGCGCGTGGTGCGCCACGTGGTTGACGCCGAACGCGAGCTCGAGCCCATCTGCCGTCGCGCGGCGCTGGCGCGGCCACACCCCCGCATTGAGGATCAGCACGTCCACGGCCGGCACGTGCGCGTCGACCCACGCCGCATACGCGCGCACCGATGCGAGGGCCGCCAGATCGAGCGGCGGTGTCGAGCCCCGCCCGCCCACGAGGACTTGCGCCTTCGCGGCGACCAGCGCGCGGACCACCTCGGTCCCGATGCCGCCGGTCCCGCCGGTGACGACGACGTGCACGCCGCCACCGTACCGCGCGGCGTGCTACGACGCGACGTGATCCAGACCCAGCCGACGCCCGACCTCGCACGCGATGCGTGGGCCTTCGATCGCGACCGCGCCGTCGCGCTCGGCGCCGCGCTGCGCCCAGGCTACGAGGCGGCGCTCCCCTACCCGCACGTCGTCGTCGACGGGCTGCTCGGCGATGAGCGCTCGGCAGCGCTCGCGCGCGACTTCCCGTCCCCGTCGCACGCCGGCTGGAAGCGTCGCGACTACGCCGAGCAGCGGGCTCGCCTCGGCCAGCTCGCGCGCACCGGCTTCGCC